>JANMWO010000204.1:0-3316 GCA_031394025.1 Acidobacteriota bacterium | reverse complement strand
GAATCGCCAAGGTTCAGCCCTTGCCGGAAAAGACTTTCTTTGCCGTCTGTGCTGCCCAATTGAGAGTATTTCAACTGGATTTGTCACGGCGAATTGCTCTGTCTACTGCATCCAGTTCTGAAATTGCCATCAAGAATCCCTGCCCGGCACAAGGCTTTGCCACGTTTGATTGGAACACCCAGGAAGCTGCCGTAGTCACATTGCCTGGATCAGGATCGTTTAACGCTACGGGCAATAATGAAAGTGAATTGAACGATTACGTCTACGGTGCCAACGTGGCCACTGCCAACCGTTCCGATACTTTGTATGTCTTCGACGGCGTCACCAATTCTTCCTTCCGATTCGATTTACCGCCCGATGTGCAAACATTCACCAATCTCAGCTCAATTCTCCAACTCAACGCAGTGGTAGGCTTAGCCACCAACCGCGTGAACGGCGATGCGGGGATTGTTTATTTTGATTTGGAACTCGCCTCTTCACGCCTTATGCCCACGCCCGAAGGCTTCGCCGCAGTGACCATTGCCAGCGTCTTTCCAGACACCCGCAAGTTGATCGCCCGTGGAACTAAAGCCAACAACGCCGGAACCAATTATTTGATTTACGATCTGGTAACCGGCGATCTGCGCATAATTGACAACCCTCCGGGTGTCGCATTTGTGGGAACCGTACCGGCTCAAGCACCAGCGGGCGGTCCGGGAACACCTGGTGCAGTTCAAACACCTGTTTTGCAGAACTTCAACTCCAAATCGAACACCATTGAAGCGGTAACTTACGGGGCAGATCGCAAACAGACCGGCTTGATACTGGTTCGGGTTCAATAGGCCACACGAATATGAAAATAGATTGGAGCTACCATCGACGCGGTTGAAGCACCTGCGCCAAAATGCAAGAGTTTCTTGCAAACAACAAAATTGAAGTTGTGGAACAGGTGGATGCAGGGAAGAAGAAGCTTGGGGTCACCGAAGCTTTGGAATTAGCCAGCCATGCCGATGAACTCTACGCCACCAAAGGCAAAAAGGTCATTCACGTAAACTTGAAATCCAGTCGACCTGGGGATGCGGAACTGCTGGCTTTAATGCTAGGCCCGACGGGAAATTTACGAGCTCCTACCATTCGTAAAGGCAAGAAGCTTTTTGTAGGTTTTGAAGAACAAGCTCTGAACGGACTTTAAACCTAAATTCCGAAGTTGGGTAGTTAGATGGGACATAGCTGCTGGCTTTTCCTTTTCAGCTGTTGACTTACAAAAGGACAGGCAGTGATGCCCAATATCGGATAGTTTTCCCGATTTCAGAAGTTTTCTAAGCACTCGAAGGCGTGAGAAAGCCCGCTAGCGGGCTTGGCAGGCGGAATCGCCTGCCCCACAAACGCAACTCCAGGTCTGGTGAAAGTTAGTGAATTTACTGTGAGGCAGGTAGTTTTGCCCAATGCCATATAGTTTTTTGGAAATTCGAATGAAACTTCTCTAACAACCTGGAGCTGTGTTTGTGGGGCAGGCATTCAGCCTGCCAAGCCCGCCTAGCGGGCTTTTTTCACAACTTCGAGTGCTTGGAAAACCTCTGAAATTGACTGAGCCGCGACCGCTAGTCGCGGTTCCTAGCCTTTGATCCAGCTATGCTGCGGATCATCGGCCCAGGCACCATAGGTCCGACCCTCACCACCCAACACCCACGTATAGTTCAGCGTGTACCCAGGGCAGGCAACCACTGGATGGTAGCCTCGTGGAATCAGCACCACATCGCCGTGTTCCACCGGGTAGGCATGATCGAACGGGTTTGCATCGGAAGGATCTGTATACACTCGCATAAATCCGAATCCTTGCTTCGGCTCTAATTGAAAGTAGTAGATTTCTTCCATGGGCACTTCCGACGGTGGATTAAACTGGTCATGTTTATGCGGCGGACACGACGACCATCCACCGGGACGGTTAATTGTTTCTCCGCAAATCAAATGCGCCGCTGGAATGTTATCGGCAATGTGAGTGTGAACGTCGCGCACCCAATTATCCTTGCCTACCGACTTTGACATCACCGCTGCGCCATCCACGTAAACCGGGGCAACACCGGGTTTGCCTTCAGCACCGCCAATGCTGATGCGGGCACTGGCATTCAGCGCCTGAAGTTTCACCTTCGATCCCATAGGAGCGTACAACATGGAGTGCACCTGGCTAAGCGAAGTGCGCGCTGGAACATCCACTGCCAAATTTCCTGATGGGCTGGACACTTCAACCCGCACCGGGCCGGTATAAAAATCCAGCGAAACTTCTTCCTCACCAGTCTCAAAACTATGTTCTTTCAAAGAACCACCCAACTCCACAATCGTGAAGGAAAGGTACTTCATATCGCGGCCTCGACGGGCAATTTCGTAAACGCCCGGGGCTTCGCCTGGCGACTTTATGTGCAAGTTCATTAGTTCCACGGTATCATGTCGCTTTGCGGTTACCAATTGATCACCTTACCTCGACTTTACCCAATCCTCTCCACTGACGCTTTAGAAAAACTAAACATCGACTTTGAACAGGCTGCTGCGGGGATGCTTGAAGCTGGCATAAAAATCCTTCAGCTTCGCCATAAAGGGCACTGGTCCGCCCGCATGTTCGCCCAGGCGAAATGGCTGCAAAAGCAATGCCAGCAGGCTGATGCGCAATTTGTGATCAATGATCGTGCAGACATCGCCCGCATTCTGGGAGCGACTCTTCACATTGGCCAGGACGATCTTTTCCCAACCGACGCACGCTCCGTCATTGGACCCGATTTGCTTCTCGGCTACAGCACCCACAATGAGGTCCAGTTCCTTGCCGCTGACCGCGAACCCGTGAATTACCTGGCGCTCGGCCCGATCTTTGGGACCTCCTCCAAAGAAAATCCCGACCCCACTGTCGGCTGTCCGGAACTAGCTCGACTTCGCCCGCTTACTTCAAAACCAGTGGTGGCCATCGGCGGAATTCACTTGCAAAACGTCGCTCAAGTTTTCGAAGCTGGTGCCGATTCTGTTGCTATCATCAGTGGATTACTTTCTGACCCGAATCATATTCGCCAAACAACTGAACTATGGCTAAACACTCTCCACCGCCTCCCAACACGCAATTAGTCCAAGGACTGGGACTACTTGACGCCACCACGCTAGTCATGGGTTCCATGATCGGTTCCGGCGTGTTCATTGTTGCCGCCGATATCGGCCGTCAAGTGGGTTCCCCCGGCTTGATGATGATGACCTGGGTAGTCACCGCGTTAATGTCCCTTGCAGGCGCACTTTGCTATGGCGAGTTAGCTGCGGCAATGCCCCACGCCGGTGGTCAATACGTCTACCTTCGCGAAGC
>JANMWO010000172.1:0-3300 GCA_031394025.1 Acidobacteriota bacterium | reverse complement strand
ACAGGCCATGGGTTTCGAATTCCATCGGCAGGGATCGACGTGGCTATACCGCCGCGCAGTCAGGGTGAAATCCGTGTACGATTTCAAGCACCAGAAAGCGGCCAGGTGGTTTTTGAATGTTCCAGACCCTGTGGTGCTGGTCATAACCTGATGCGCGGAACAATCAGCATCAAAGGGAAAAAGGCTGCATGAAATCCCGGATTTTACTCGTCTTTACTATGGTTTTAAGCTTCGGCCAAACCGCTGGGGATCGGGTGCTGCCCGGCAGTCCATTGCCCGGCATCAGTTCGCGGGAACTGGAATTGTTCCGGCTGGGGCTGGAAGATTTCATCGCGATTGAAACGGCAGAAGACGGCTTGGGTCCATCGTTCAACGGTAATAGTTGCGCCTCCTGCCATAGTGTCCCGGCGATTGGCGGCATCAGCACCATGACCGAAGTGCGTGCAGGCCATCGCGATGAAGACGGCAAGTTTACAGTTTTGAACGGCGGCACTTTGTATCATTTATTCTCCATTCCGCCGCACCAATGCCAAGTTCAAATTCCCGCTGAAGCCAACGTCATTGCCAGGCGCGCGCCTATCGCATTGTTCGGCGATGGCCTGATTGAAGCCATTCCAGACCAGACCATTGTTGCTCTGGAAGATCCTGAAGATCGCGATGGAGATGGTGTGAAAGGTAGAGCCGCGCGATTGACCGACGTGGCCACCGGACACCCCCGCATTGGACGTTTCGGATGGAAAGCGCAGCATGCCACGCTACTGGCATTCAGTGCCGATGCCTATGTGAATGAAATGGGCATCACCAACGACCTGTTTCGCGAAGAGGCGGCACTGGGGATCAAGCCAGAACAGTTGAAGCGATGCAGTCCGAAGCGCGGCGTTGAGGATGTCCGCAATCGCCGTACGGGCCTTCGCAGCATCGACAATTTCGAGAACTTTATGCGGCTGTTGGCCCCCATTGGTCGCGGTCCAATTGATAGTGAGGTGCGAGCTGGAGATGCGCTGTTTAAGTCAACTGGCTGTGCCACGTGTCATACGCCACTATTGATGACCGGACCCAATGTGAACCCATTGTTCGACCGCCAACGCGTAGAGCTTTATTCGGATTTACTGCTGCATAGTATCGGCACTGGGGATGGCATTGAACAGGAACCAGCTACTGGGGAAGAGATTCGGACACCTGCATTGTGGGGCCTACGTTTCCGCCGTCCGCTATTGCACGATGGCAGCGCCGCTACTGCGGAAGAAGCGATTCGTCGTCACGCTGGGGAAGCAAAGCGGGCCTTGGATCGGTTCACGGAATTGACGGATAAGGATCGTCGGGCGTTGATCCATTTCCTGGACTCGTTGTAGTTACTTCCCTTGTGTACAGCCGCGTCAACTGAGTTTCGAAGGGTGGAAAAGCGACATCAGACCACCATTCCACAACAGCCAAACACCCAGGCAAATGGTCGGGTAGATGGGCGATAAGTTCCGGATAGCCCTTATCGTCTTCCCCTACATCAATGGAAATTTGCCGCGTTTCATCAACCAAAGCTACACAGATATAGTCAACGGTCCAGCAGTCTCGCTTATACGCATACACCGCACTGATTTGCTGCCAATTGAGTTGTACTGTGGCTTTTGGGTGAATCAGAGTGAGGCCAACATTGTCAAAGCTCACGGTGCGTGGCACAGGCACCCGTCGGGCCCTGAGTCGAGACCACCATACTGCGAGCTTCGATAGGAACTCCACTTCCTCAATTATGCCAGGGGCTGCGCGCGGCTTGCCGCACTAGCACTTGCTAAAAATTGCCGGGGGGAACTCTGCTTTGGCATCGTATTGGCACTATAATTAGATTCTGTGGATAGGAAAGACTTCCAAAACTTATCGCGAGTGAGGCTAAAAGAGGCCAAAGCGTTGCTGGATTTGGAGTTGTTTGATGGCGCGTACTATTTGGCTGGCTACGCGGTAGAGTGTGCAATCAAGGCTTGCATCGCCAAAGCGACCAAGCGTTGGGAGTTCCCTGAGAAAAAACGTGTGGATTTAAGCTATTCACATAATTTGAAGGCATTGCTTATAGTGGCCGGACTCGTTGACGAAACTTCTACTCGTGCGAACAATGATCCTGACTTTGACAAGAATTGGGAAACGGTCAAGACTTGGTCAGAAGAAAGCCGGTATCGTAGGAACCGAGCGGAATCGGCAAGAGAAATATTGAATGCTGTAACGGACAAGCATCACGGAGTAATTGCATGGTTAAAACTTCACTGGTAAGCCCGGACATCGAAAAGGGTGCAGAGATTCTTAAAAGCTTTGATGCCTCGAGTCTGAAGGTTCCCGTATTTCTTTGGGCCTCAACCGATGAGCACGAGGACTGGCGATTGGTTGTTGCGGCTCGCAAGTTCGACCAGCTAGGAGTGAGGGAATCCTACGGCTATATTCGTGAACTTTTGACCCCAATGGGATTGGATGCTAGAAATACGCCAACCATCATGATTCTTAGAACAACAGATCCCTTCATTAAGGAACTGCGCAGGATTTTCGGGAAGACACAAAGTACTGAAGGCCTGCGGCTGGGTGGTCAACTGATTGGTGACCGCTTCATTGAAGACGCCTACGTTTATCGTATTGTTTGAAACCTAACCAATTCCTTGATCGCCTCAACTTCCAAACTGGTTCAGTCAACGTCTACCACGCACAAAACTCGAGCTCCGGTTTTATATTCGTCGCAAGCAGGTGCTTGTCGTGTGTCGGTCTTGAAATAATAATACATAAGAACAGCAACGTTGGGAGCATGTTTGTAATTCATCTGGTTGGCCATATCGGGACGGTTACAAAGAATGTCTCCGGGTTTGATTAAGTGAGTGTCTGAGCTCCACAACGCTCCACTTGTCAATTTCAAAGAGTCAACGTTGAAACCATTCTTCCCTTCGCTGGAGCGACGTTGTTCGAGTTCAGCTATTGTTGGTAGCCGCCAACGGTTCCCTTTGAGTGGCGGAAATTTGACGCAAAATTCCTGCGCCTCACTTTGGGTCACATCATCGCCGGAATCTCGCGTTTGCCATATAGTTTTAGATGTCTTACTACCTTGAAAGACTGTTGTGGTTACATCTTCCTGATTGATTCCTGCAGGTATGGCCGCGATAGCCGAGGCGGCATCCGCTGACACTACACTTACCCCACCATAAACGAGATTTTGCATGCGTTGGGGCAAGAGTTTCGGTTCACCACGGACAACATAAGAGAAAACAGCCAAAGAATACATGCAAAACATTAAGAGGACAAACCAAACCAATACTTCAGCCGGCCGCCTAAGTA
>JANMWO010000118.1:0-1701 GCA_031394025.1 Acidobacteriota bacterium | reverse complement strand
AGCCGAAGCCTAATAGTTTGCCGACCTTATCGAACGCTTCGCCTGCTGCATCGTCACGCGTTTTACCTAGGAGCCGATAACTCAAATCTGCATTCGCGAAATAGAGATGCGTATGCCCGCCACTGACTACCAAAGCAATGGCAGGCAATTCCACCGCCTGATGTTCCAACAGCACGGCATGAATGTGACCTTCAAGATGGTTCACACCGATCAAGGGGAGCCCGTGAGCGAAGCAAAGCGACTTGGCGAACGTGATGCCTACCAGCAGTGAGCCGATCAACCCTGGGCCTTCCGTCACGGCAATGGCCGCAAGGTCCTGCAGCCTGGTTTCCGATTTCAGCAATGCCTCTTCCACCACCGGAACAATGGCCCGCAGGTGTTCCCGCGATGCCAGCTCTGGCACTACGCCACCATACTTGGCATGGACATCCAATTGCGAAGCCACCACGCTGGAAAGCACAACCCGCCCATCTTCCACCACTGCTGCAGCAGTTTCGTCACAAGAAGATTCAATGCCTAAAATTCTCAAATTGTTATCCTGAAAGTTGAAGCTTTCTGACTTCCATTATGACCTTCCTGAAGAGTTGATTGCCCAACAACCTCCAGAAGAAAGATCGGGCGGGCGCATGTTGGTGATCCACAAAGCCAGCGGACACTGGGAGGATCGACAATTCTGCGAGTTCCCGGAATTCCTGCAGGCGGGTGATTGCCTGGCAATGAATAATTCCAAAGTGATTCCGTCGCGGCTGCTGGGCAACAGACCAGGTAAGACGGGACGAATTGAGGTGTTCCTTACGGAAGCAGTTTCTGAAGATCGCCGATTATGGAAGGCGCTTGTCCGACCGGGTCGTAAACTGACGGTTGGTGAGCGGGTAGAGTTTGCGGCAGATTTTTCAGCGGAAATTGTAGATCGCGGCGAGCATGGGGAACGGACCCTGCGCTTGGATTGCGAAGATGTGGACGCGGCACTTGAGGCTTATGGTCACATTCCACTCCCACCCTATATCCGACGTCCAGATTCGCTGGAAGACAGGGCACGGTATCAGACAGTGTTTGCCAGTCCCCCAGGGTCGGTAGCTGCTCCTACGGCAGGTCTGCACTTCACGCAGGAAATTCTTGAGACATGCAGGCAGCGTGGTGCCGCAACTGCGCAGGTGACGCTGCACGTTGGGTTGGGAACGTTTCAACCAATTCGTGAAGAGAAGGTTGAGGACAATGTTCTGCATCAGGAAAAGTTTCATATTGCAGAGAGTGACTGGGTGAAAATTCATGGGGCGAAGCGGGTTGTGGCAGCGGGAACAACCACCGTTCGGGCCATTGAGAGCGCATGCAAATCAGGGTCAAGTTCCGGGTCGACCGGGATTTTTATTTATCCGGGATTTCAATTTCAACGGGTGAATGCGCTATTGACGAATTTCCATTTGCCGCAATCCAGCTTGCTGCTGCTGGTTTGTGCCTTTGGTGGTCAACAGTTGATGATGGATGCGTATCGTCACGCGGTGCAACAGAAGTACCGATTCTTTTCGTACGGTGACTGCATGTTGATTCTGCCCTAATCTTTCTGAAAGGAATGAGCCAGCGCATCACGAACATCACGCGTCCAGGCATGGTCTGGGCCCAGTTCCTTTTCAAAAACAGCTAACGCCTGTTGGTAGTACTTGACGGCTTGCACGTTGACTCCTTGGGCCAGCAGGACGTCGG
>JANMWO010000107.1:0-9539 GCA_031394025.1 Acidobacteriota bacterium | reverse complement strand
CCTCAATTGCGAAGCCTCTGCGCAGCCTTTCGTTGATCACTGCTTTCAACGTGGTCTTTTTTTCAGACAGTTCCTGTTCGATGAGGGCAGCAACGTCTGAATCCAGGCTTAGGGTCGTTCTCATGTCTTGATGTTAGCATGGTGATGTCTTGATGTCTATTTAGTAATCTAACGACCTGATTTTGCCACGTGTTCCGCTTCCATCAAATTCATAAGAATATCGTTGATCCGGGTTAAGTGGCCTGCACCTTTGGATTTCAACCAAGCAAGGACACTTGGGTCTAGCCGAACGCTTACCGGCACTTTTAGTCTTACATCGCGAAGTCGAACCATGCTTGCCAACTGGTTTTCATTCAGGCGGGGAACATCTTTAAAGTTAATGTCCGAATCGTCGCCACCCGCTTGGTTTTTCCCAGCGTAGTGGAGCGCCTGAAGTTCCTTCTTAGTCCATTGCCTGTTCTTGATATCTTCTGAGCTCATGCTTTTCAGCCCTGCGGGCCGAGATGATGCGGATAATTTCTTCGCCATGCCTGTCCTCCCTGTAAGCGTGTACAACCAATAGTACGGCAGCAATTGCGGGCCCGGTATGAGCCACGCCGATCGCCTGCCAACGCTGTCTCCTGATTCGTCTATGCGGTCTAAACCTACAAGGCACCGTGTGTCTTCAAAGGTAAGGGCCGCCAACTCGAATGAGATTCCGCTATGTTTTTTCTGATTGTGCCGATTTTTGCTTTCATCCCATTCGTAGCGCACAGAGTATATACATATAGTAATACATTCATCAGTCTGGAGCTAGCGCTTCGGCAGGGGTTTTGGCAATTTTATGTGCCGCCAACGTTATTTCCACAGCAGCCACCCGAACTTCAAGATCACTTGCATTTAATGCCGCACTAACTTTGTATTGAAGCTGTGTCCAATTCCCAATCCTGCCGAACCAGGTGGGCACTCGGGTTTCAATTGCAGCAAGGGCACCCTTCTCCCCTTGAATTGCGCTTTGCAGTAAACGGCTGGCCTGTTCCTGGGCTGGAAGCTGGTCAATGATTGGAAGCAAGGCCGCAATTGGTGTCGTTTGACTTTGGGCAGTTGCAGAACTTATCAGCAACCCCATTGCTACAAGAATAAAGACACACGTATTCACAATTCAGGGTTTCATCTAACCAGCTTCGACGCAATCCGGCAGATCCCTTACTAACTCAGTGACTGCCCAGAACCGCATCGTCCTCGGCGATTTCAATGGCGTTCAACATTGCGTAGTTCACCTTTGGCTCGAACTCGAAAATTAGCTTTGAATCTAAATTTGGAACCAAACCGTGAAAGGTTTCCACTATAGATCGATTCTTGGTGTCACGTTGGAGGATATCGAAATTTGTGAGTAGCGGTCGGAAATTGCAGAACACATCGAACACTCTGCTTCCAACACCGCCCTTGCCTGGACGATCAGCACCAAACCAGTATTCAGTAAAATAGAACCGAACCTGGTATTTCCCCGGCGGCACTGGAATTGTATAGGAGAACTTGCCGTAACGCTCACCCTTCACCAGGTCTGGATCCTTGGGTAGGGCCGCTGATCCGGTGGGGCGTGTTATCTGTACGCCTCCCCGGAAAAAGTGATCCGGTTCCCAAATATTATTGTCCGAATCCCGGTAGACGTTTGGCCGACAAACAATCCGAATGGGCTTAATCTTGCCCACAATTCCCGGGCGAATCACAATCGCATTTACAAATGCCTTGCCCGATAGAGTGGATTGGAAGTGCAGATGCAACTTTCCATCTTTGTCTGGGCGAACATCTTTTATTAGCTTGGCTGTGCTGGCGTTGACGTCGTGAGCATCGGCCATCACTTCTAAATTGGAAATGACTGTATTGTTATTTACAACAACATGAAAGCTGCGTGGCGATTCATCGCCCCCCATGGAATTTCCTTCGCCAAAGGTGGTCTCGGCAAACAGCAGTAACATTTCGTAGCTGGCTTGGCGCAAGGGAATGTCGTAATAGAAATCACCTTCCCGCATATTCGAAAACAGGTTGGAATCAAAGCCGCGGGAATGAACTTTCGATTCAACAGCTACCGCCGACCCTCCACGATAATAATCATCGCCCTGCCACACCACGCCATAGCGGTCTGGGTATCGTCCCTTGGGACGTCCAGCAAGAATGCGGATTTCGCTCAGGCCCACGGTCTGATCGGCTTCATTTGTAACAACCGGGTCAGTTGCCAGTACAGGAGGAACCACTGCGGCTGCCGATGCTACCTCAGGTGACTTCTTGTCTTGCGCCACTTTGCTGGACCCTGGCAGAAGTTTGAACGCTGCAAAGCTCAACCCAAAGATCAGTGCTAAGACCATCACCCAAAAGGATGCGGACTTCCGTCGGGTCGGACCACTAGCTTCAACCAAAGGCTGGTATTGTTCGATACCCTCTTCAGGAACCTCTTCTATCGCTTCGGAAATTAATCCCGACGCAACCATCGGCGATGCCAGTTTTTCAAATTCCGGAACATAAGATTTGGTGGGAATGGAGATGCGCAACAGATCGGCGGCTCCACGGGAATCGTAATATTCCTTTAGCCGCTTGCGCAACCGGTGCATTTCCACGCGAACAATGGCATCCTGCTTTGGATCAAAGTCGCCTCTTCGATTGCACGCTTCAGTTGCAATGGAATACTCTTTCACCAAATGCGACTTCCCCAAAAAGAATTGGGTGCAGAGGTAGGTCAAAATTTTTTCAAGATTGGGGCTGCGCTGAAATTCCCCGCTTTCCAGAATCCGAGCAAGAGCTTCCCGCTCTGCAACAAACCTGTCCTCACCGCTGGGACTTCCTTTATCAGGTCCACCTGGTGCTTCGGGATTACCGGGTATGGCATCGGGGTGTGGAAATATGTTCATAACTCCCCCCATGGGGATTCTAGCATAACCATATCATTGATTTGCAACCCTGCGTTAACGTAGCGTTAACGTGGTGTTTCTCGTATCCAAAGGGACCCCGAAGGCTAACAATTCTTCATTTATTCAACTTTGAGTCAAAATCCAGTAAGCCAAAGAAACTAAGTTGTTTAACGGATGACTTGGAATCAATATCCAAGCGTCCCAAGAGCCGTTGCCCAATAACCAACAACACAATTCTCGATAGTTTGGCCCTGTAGAATCGATTAACATTGTTCCAAGTGGTGTAGACACGTTACATGTTCCATTTAAGTATATGCAAACAAGCTACTTACTAAATTAACTGCCGCGTTGCACCTGCATAACCCCAAAAGGCTTGTGCGCATAGTACTCAGTAGATATACTCCTACAAGCTATTTCCATTTTGGCTAGCTTCCGTAACTTCCAAAAGGCAAAGGTCTTTATGAACAGAACTAAACAACAAAGTCGTTGGGCAGCAATTCTCGCGTTGGCTGTCATCACGTCTGTACCCAGCAACGCACAAAGTGTTTTTGCCACCCTGCTCGGCACCGTAACCGATCCATCCCAAGCAGTGGTTCCAAACGCTAAAATCTCACTGAAAAATTCAGCCAGTGGTGCAATCCGCCGAACAGTTTCCAATCAGGACGGCTTCTTCACTATCGGTTCGGTTCCAGTCGGGACGGGCTACGAAATCACAATTGAAGCCAGCGGCTTCACCTCTTATAAGGGAACAGGCCTCGCCTTCACCGGCGGTGAAACCCGAAACATTAATATCGACTTAAAAGTGGGAACAACCGTTGACAACATCATGGTTGTTGCTGAGGTGGAAACAGTTCCAACCGCCTCTGGTGAAAAATCCTCCACTCTAACCCGCAGAGAGATGGAAAACTTTGCTGTGGTAAGCCGCAACGCTGCTGAGTTCATCAAAATTCTCCCGGGCTTTTCCATCGCTGGAACGGGTACAGAAAATCGTACGAATTTCACCGGTGAAACCATAGGGATTAACGGCAACGGCGATGGTGGCAGTCAAAGTCCTTTTAACGGAGCCTTTTCCAACAATGGATTGCCTACTGGCAGTCTGGACATTACCGCTGACGGAGCACACGTTTCCGACCCTGGCTGCAATTGCGCCACTCCCGTCAATCCCAACACGGAGTTCATTGAAGAGTTCACCGTTTTAACATCTAACTTTTCAGCGGAAAATTCCAAGGGTCCGGCTGTGGTCAGTTCGGTGGGCCGGTCTGGCGGCAAGAACTACCATGGAAGCGCTTACCTTTCCGCACGTCACTTTGCTCTGAACTCCAATGACTGGTTGAACAATCGTTTAAGTCTCCCCAAACCGGAAAACAAGTACTTTTTCCCAGGCGGCACATTTAGTGGACCGGTTTTGATCCCAGGCACCAAATTCAACGAAAAGCGCGACAAACTGTTCTTCTTCGTCGGTTTTGAAAACTTCTTCCAAACATTGGATACCGGCCTGATTCGCGCCACCGTACCCACCACTGGCATGCGTGGAGGAAACTTCAGCGAAACCGAACTGCGCAAGATTGAAGGCTTAGTAGGTGGACAGTACATTACAGCTTCCGGCATCGGTGCCCAGCAATTGAGCGCGGCTAGCCAAGCTCTATATCCGAACGGAATCATCCCTTCCAACCAGTTGGATCCAGTTGGTAAGGCTTTGGTGAACACTCTTCCACTGCCAAATGCCGACCCGAACAAGACCGGCGGTTACAACTATGCTACCCAAGCCGTCTTCAGCCAGGATAGCCGTCAGTTAAACACAAAAATGGACTTCAACATCAGCGATAACACCAAGCTGTTTGTCCGTTACAATTTCCAGAATGAAAAGCTGCAGTTCCCCATCGGCCTGTGGTGGCGGAATCCGCAGCAGGTTCCCTATCCAACGCCGATTGTGGGTAAGAACCGATCCGACAGTATTTCCGTTGGCTTAACCAAAGTGTTTAGCCCCACCATGACCAACGAATTTGTTTTCGGCTTTACAACAATCAAATTCCCAAATGTGTTTGACGATCCTACTAAAGTAGATCGCGCCACTGTTGGCGCCGGTTTCCCCGGTCTGTTCAAGAACGGAGTAAAGCAGATTCCTTCCATCACCGGATGGGGTGGTGAATTCGCTTCTGTAATCAATCCTGGCGGTTTTGAAGTTGGCGGTGCCCGTGGCCTTTTCGCCGACAAATATCTGCCCACCTTCTCTGACAAGATCAGCAAAGTTTGGGGCACTCATACCACCAAGCTGGGTGGTTTCTATGAATACGTAATTAACAATCAGCCCGCAAACGGCAACACCAACGGCATTGCGGCATTTGCTAACTGGGGTGGTAATTCCAGCGGCAGCGCTTATGCAGATTTGCTGACTGGCAACATTGCCAACTACGGAGAACAGAAATTCAACCGCCTGAATAATATCGGTGGACATATTTTTGAAGTGTTCGTACAGGACGATTGGAAAGTTACTCGTCGGTTGACAGTCAATCTTGGATTGCGTCTATCGCATTTGGGTGCTTGGTATGATCGTGAAGGCTTTGGCTTCGCCGTCTTTGATCCGGCTCTGTATAAGCAAGGTCAAGGCAGCACAAATTTCAACGGATTCAGTTGGAACGGGGCAAATAAAGATACGCGGAACAGCGGTTTTGGTACCAAGTTCCTGTATCCGGCACCTCGCTTCGGCTTCGCCTACGATTTAGCTGGCAAGGGGAAGACTATCCTTCGTGGCGGTTGGGGTCAGTTCTTCTTCACCGATTATCAATTCACGGTGGGGCTGGATGTTTCTGCTGGTGTTAGAAGCGCAGGTTTGAACAACACCACTTTCAAAGACATTGCTGCAACAAAAGTCACTGGGGATCTGCCCACTCTGGCCGCTGGAGTGAATCCCAATGATGATAAACGTGGTCGTACTCAGAGCTATAGTTTAACGCTCAGTCAGCGCTTGCCATTCTCAAGCCTTCTTGAAGTGGCTTATGTTGGCAACAAGAGTGACAACCTGTTGAACCGTTCCAATCCTGGTGCGATTACTGCAGGAATCAACCCCAACGCTGTGCCAGCCGGAGCATTGTTCCGCTTCGCCAACATTACCAATCTGGATCAGACACAGATTGATTCAACCCGCAGATATCAGGGATATCAGGATCTGGCGATTGCTCAACACACGTTGTATCAAAACTACAATGCGCTGCAAGCGACCTGGATCAGAAACAAAGGTCGGTACAACATCAACACGAATTATTCCTACGGCAAAAGCCTGGGCATTGTGGGCAACTACGATGAATTTAATTTACGTAACAACTACGGCCCAACAGCTAATGATCGGCGCCATGTATTCAACGCCGCTTATTCGTTTGAATTGCCTGCCTTCATCAAGAACGGACCCAAGTTCGCCAAGGGCATGATCAACGGTTGGCAGTTCAGTGGCATTACCCAAGTGCAAAGTGGTGTGAATTTGACGGCCAACACGGGCGGCACTTTCAACGCCAATTACAACGGCGCAACATTGGCCAATGGCGATAGCATCTCATCCATCTCAGTATTTGGAACACCCTCTATTCAAGTGACGCCAATTCTGAAGTGCGATCCCAGCAGTGGCCTTAAAACCAACCAGTTCATCAACGGCTCCTGCTTCTCACTGCCTACGCAGCGCAACCAAAATGGCGGGACGGTTCTCCCAGAAGTATTCGGACCGGCCTTCTTTAATAGTGATCTTGGATTGTACAAGAACATTACCATCAGTGAATCCAAGCGCGTTCAGTTCCGATTCAATGCGTACAACTTCCTGAATCATCCGCTCTATTCTTTCCGCAACGATGGACAGAATACGCGGCTAGCATTTGACCCTAAAACAAGTCAACTTAACAACCCGCTTTTCGGTACCGCTACTGAAAAACAAGGTCGTCGAATCGTGATGTTAACCCTGAAGTTCTACTTCTAGAACAGACAGTCGAAATAATGAAGGCAGGTGAAATCGTCTGCCTTCACAATGCAAGTGTAATAAAAATAATGCAGTCAGGAGGGGGCGTGAAGACGCCTCCTCTTTCGCTGTTGAGGCGCTAGAATAAAGCAGTGAAACGGATTCTGATTCTAAGTTTCGGCATCTGCGCGCTGCTGGCCCAGCAGATGGATGCAGATTGGAAACTGGGGCTGGAAGCACACCAGGCTGGGAATCTGGATCAGGCTGTTGTGCACTATCGTGAATATCTAAAAAAGAAGCCCGCTGCGTTTGAAGCTCGAGCGAACCTGGGCGTGGTGCTTGCCAAGCAAGGTTTTTTTGATACTGCCATCATTGAGTACAAACTGGCGCTGAAGTCCGCTCCAACCAATCCTGGGATTTCTTACAATCTGGCTTTGGCTTACTACAAAACTGGCGATTTTCCCGCTGCCTCAAAGGAGCTTTCGGCTTTGCGTGCACTGGTGGGCGAACAACCGCAAGTGACTCTTCTGCTGGGCGACACCTATCTGCAGATGGGCGATAATCAACGGGCCATCAAATTACTGGAAGCGCCTGCGGCCAATGCCCCCGATGATCTGGGTCTGGCCTATGTTTTGGGAATGGCGCTGTTGCGGGAAAAGCGTGTGGACGATGGTCAGCGTCAACTGGACAAGATCCTTAGTAAAGGGGAAACGGCTGAAGCGCTACTGCTCATGGGAACCAGCAAATTCTCTATCGGAGATTTTCCCAACGCGTTGAAGGATTTTCAAAGGGCTGCATTGTTGAATCCTGAGTTGCCCACAGTGAACACCAACCTGGGACAAGCGTTGATGGCTACCGGCGATACGCCCAAAGCCAGCGCGGCGTTTGAAGCCGAATTGCGGCAAAACCCCAACGATTTTGTGTGCAATCTTCAATTGGGAGTGATCCATAAACAAGATGAGGATTTAGAGGGCGCACTCGGTTATCTGAAGCGGGCCTTACGTGCCCGGAATGGTGATATTGGCGTTCGCTATCAAATCTCATCCATCCAGTTGGCCCAAGGCGAATTGGAGCCAGCGCGTGTGGAACTGGAAAGCATTGTTAACGAAGCACCCAATTTTACTGAAGCGCATGTGACGCTGGCCACCGTTTATTACCGCTTGAAGCGTAAGGACGACGGGGACAAACAGCGCAGTGTGGTGCAGCGCCTGAACGCTGAAGCGCAGGAGAAACAACCGAAAGGTCAGGCGGTGCAATGACACTTGCCCCACTGTTACTGCTGCTTGCTTTTCAGGGGAACGTACGGAAAGTTCCAGCCGCTTCCGTTAAACCGTTGAACCCGGCTATTGCACCGGCCATTGCCGCAAAAGCTACAGAAGCCCGTCTGGCAGGCCGCCTGGACGATGCGGTCACACTGTATCGCCAAGGTGTAAAAACACAACCACAATGGGCCGAAGGCTGGTATTTTTTAGGCACACTTCACTACGAGCGGGATGAGCCGAAAGATTGCATTGGGGCCATGACCCAATTTGCGAAGTTGGCTCCAGAAGTTTCGAATGGTGCCGCAATTCTTGGCCTGTGTCTGTACCAGGTGCAGGATTATGCAGGTGCTTTATCGGCCTTGATTCAAGCGGAGCGCTTGGGTTTACCCCGTGGAGAAGCCCTGACCGATGTGGCCAGTTATCATGCGGCGTTGCTCTACACCAAGGATGAAAATTTTGAACGGGCGATGAAGATCTTGAATATCTTCGCCAACAGGGAACCGCTAGATCCCAAAATAATTGAGGCTGCGGGGATCGCTACTCTTCGTATGAGCATCTTCCCTGCTGAGCTTCCGGTGGAAGATCGGGAAGTGGTTTACCGGGTGGGGCGGGCGGTGCTTACTGCGGCTAATCGTCGCACTGCTGAAGCCGTCCGGCAGTTCGATTCGATTATCCAAGACTTTCCCACCACTCCCAACCTTCATTTCGCATACGGAGCTTTGCTGATTGGTGCCGATCCGGCGCTGGCTATTGTCATTCTTCAAAAAGAAATTGAAGTGCAGCCCAACCACTTACCATCAAGGGTATTGCTGGCCATGGAATATTTAACTCGTGGTGAACCTGGCTTAGCCGTTCGCCTGGGTGAGGAAGCTGTTGCACTGGCACCGTCCAATTTCACCAGCCATGTGGTTCTTGGTCGCGCACTTGCTGATAGTGGGATGGATTTAACCCGCGGCATTCAGGAGTTGGAATTGGCAGTCAAGCTGGAACCGACAAGCCCACAGGTGCGGATCGCACTGGCTTCGGCTTACACCAAGGCTGGCCGTGTGAAAGAAGCTGCGGTGGAGCGTTCGGAATTTCAGCGCTTGAAGAAGTTGATTGAGGATCAGACCAGATGACAGGTTTTGATGGACGCGACGATGGTGCTGGGGAGAGGGTAGGCTGGCCCACTTTTGGAACGCCCGTGTCCTTTGGTTTTGGTGATGGTCGAGGGTTTGGAAGAAACCCGCTAGCGGGTTGGCAGGCAAGAGTGCCTGCCCCACATTCGGTTGCCTGTGGTTTTGGTGGTGGAATTGTAGGAAGCTTGGTGGCGGGTTGGCAGGCGAGAGTGGCTGCTCTACATTCGGTTGCTTGTGGTTTTGGTGGTCGGGGGTTTGTAGGCGGAAATGCCCGATGCCATTTAGTTTTCCCGCAATCGGATATCTTCAAGTGTTGCAGCGAAGCGTATCCAGC
>JANMWO010000105.1:0-2708 GCA_031394025.1 Acidobacteriota bacterium | reverse complement strand
CGTGACGCCGTGTATAAAAGGAGTGACATGCTGCGGATTCATGACATCGAATTCAGTGGTGCCCGAAGCGCCACCTCCAATATCGCAACCAGCCACAGCCCCTTCTTCGCAAAGAATAACCGTGCAACCAGTGAGCGCGTCAAAATCGGAGGAATGTCCAACGCGGATGCCAGGGATGTCAGTAAGACCCTTCATAGACTGATTCTATTGTGGCCTATTTGGAAGGGATTAGCGCGAAGCGGGGATGCCCCAAATATGAATCTGATCGTCACCACTGGTGGACGCAGCCAGACTGCTATCCGTAGAGAAAGCCACGGAACCGACCATTTGCGGTGCGTCCAAGGTGCGAATCGGTTTCGAAGATGCCAAATCCCATATCATCACTTTCACTGGAGCTTTTTGGGTAATCACACTGAATCCGCCGGTAACCAGGAAACGGTTATCCGGTGAAAAT
The DNA here is from genome assembly GCA_031394025.1 of Acidobacteriota bacterium. Classification (GTDB taxonomy): domain Bacteria; phylum Acidobacteriota; class Terriglobia; order Bryobacterales; family Bryobacteraceae; genus JANXSF01. The sequence continues at coordinate 2,254 of JANMWO010000105.1, read as the reverse complement.
GCAAGGGAGGAAATCATTTCCGGTTGCTCAGGCAATTTGCGTTGCAGCCGCCCCGTCTTTGCGTCCCACAAATACACAACACGGTCAGCCCCGGCAGTGGCAAACACTTTTCCATCTGGAGAGAACTCTGCGGCAAACGTGGCTACTGGCACGTCTTCAATGAAACGAACTAACTCCCCATTTCGTACGCTGTAAGCGCGAATATTTGTGTCGTAACTGGTGGCAATCAGAATACTGCCATCGGGCGAAAACGTAAGTGTGCTGGTGCCGCCAATTCCGGCAGCTACTGCGAAGCGTTCCTTGCCAGTGGCATCATACACGCGCACCGTTTCTTCACTGCCTGTATCGCTGGTTGCGGAACTTCCTGCCGTCAGTTGCTGATCTTTGGAAAAGCTGACCCTGCGCGTTCGCTGACCGATGGTGGGGAACACACGAGCATTCCCAGTGGCATTCACATTCCATATCTTCACCTTGTCCCCGCCAACAGTTGCCAGCAGGTCAGATTGGGCTTGCAGCGTAACCGAACCGTCACCCTTCTCAATGGGAACCGTGCGTTGCAACACACCAGTGCGCGCATCCCAAATCCGTACTTTTCCATCGCGACAATTGGCGGCAATGGATTTGCCATCAGCCGTAAAACTGACGGCATTCACCACCGCTCCAGCGGCGATCATTCGGTCACCAGGCAAAGTCTCCGCACTAACCAGCGCAACAAACAACAGGAACCCCAAGGGCTTCATTTAAGATTTCTCCAAACAGATGTCGAACCCAACAGTAGCCCGGGGTGCACCGGGTTGCTCAAACAGAGTAACCGGACGAACCAGTTCCCGACTCGATACAATTCCACGCTTCTTGAAGTTCTTATCAGGATCGCCTTCAAACCAGGGATCGGTGGCAAAGTATACTTGCGTGACCAGCGTGCGATGTCCAGGGGCTGAAATCAGATAATGAATATGCTGTGCCGGACGGTCATCGTAGTGACCCGGCATAATCGTATCCACAGAGTATTCGCCCTTCTCTTCAATCAACAGCTTTGTGCGATAGCGGAACCCTTGCAGATCATAAAGACCAACATGATCGGCATGCCAAATTTCCACACGGGCACCAATTACCTTCTCACCGCGTGTATTGACAACTTTTCCAGCTACGCGCAAGGGAAATCCAGGATCACCAGGTGCGTGCAGTTTCGATTCGTTTGGCGCACCTTTCTTGAAGAAGGGTCCAAGCACATCCGTAGAGGTCGGCTTAGCCGCCATCTTTTCCCCTTGTTGCCACATGGCGAACAGCGAAGAGGAAGTCATTGGCACACTTGCTAACAAAAGCCCTCGGCCAATGCAACTTTCAAGAATCTGGCGACGTGTAGGGATGTGGCGTTTCATGGTTGCAATGATACTACAAAGCAGCGCTGCTTTATGAGCTTCGTCTTACTTGAAAAAGTAAGCCCGTCCCGCTGCCACATGCCGCGCTAACCGATTCTTACCAGCCTCCCCCAACACGCACAAAGCGGTATCCCAACCATCAGCCAACATGCCGCTGGGGGCCACTACGCTCACTGTTAGACCGTTGGTCAATCCAATTCCCGTGCTGGGATCAAGAATGTGAGAATAGCGAATTCCATCTGCTTCCAAATACTGTTCTGCGGGGCCCGCCGTAGATACTGCCTGGTTGCGCAGCTCTACTGTTTGCTGGTGCAGTTGCACGTTCCAACCGACACGGCCAGGGGGAGCATCGCCCACCCGGATGTCACCAGAAGCTGCCACCAATGCACGCGGGAACCCTGCGGCAACCAGTGCTTCCAGCATCTGATCAGCAGCATAACCTTTGGCGATTCCACCTAAGTCCAGTTGCATATTTTCCTGCATCAATCGGATGGTCTGGTCTCTGTAGTTGATCTGGACCTTCTTATACGATGTCCGCTGACGGGCTTGTTCCACATCGGTTGGTGACGGAAGGCGTCCCACCTTCTTCGCCTGGCGCCATTGGTGGGTCAGCGGACCTAGCGTAATATCGAATGCTCCGTTGGTTTGCCGGGCAATGCGCAGCGACGCTGCTACCACTCGAAATAAATCGTCGGACACTTTCACTGGCTTAAGGTACGCAGTCCGACATAACGTGTTCAGTTCGCTATCGGGCTCGTAATCGGAAAGGGTTTGATCCAGTTGCGCCGCGCGCTGGAAAGCCTGACCCATGGCCACCCGGGCTGCTGTTTCATTCTGAGTGTAAACAACAATGCGAAATAGCGTGCCCATGTGGG
>JANMWO010000165.1:0-14233 GCA_031394025.1 Acidobacteriota bacterium | reverse complement strand
CATTGGCCGTACAGTTGAACAACCTGCTGGCATCGCCAGGGTTTGAAGCGTGGCTGGAAGGCGATCCACTGGACGTCAAGAGCTTGCTCTACACTGCCAAAGGCAAGCCCCGAATTTCCATTTTCTCAATCGCCCATTTGAGCGATCCAGAGCGAATGTTTTTTGTTTCGTTATTGCTCAACCAAACATTGAGTTGGATGCGCACGCAACCAGGCACGTCGTCCTTGCGCGCCATTGTCTACATGGACGAAATCTTCGGCTACTTCCCGCCAGTGGCCAACCCACCGTCCAAGCAGCCGCTTCTCACCATGTTGAAGCAAGCCCGCGCGTTTGGAGTTGGCGTTGTGCTGGCCACACAAAATCCTGTGGATTTGGATTACAAGGGTTTATCGAACTGCGGCACTTGGCTGATCGGCAGGTTGCAGACCGAACGGGACAAGGCTCGACTGGTGGAAGGGTTGGTAGGCGCAGCAACAGCATCGGGTGGCAAGGCTGATCCGGCTGCGCTGGACAAGCTGCTTTCATCACTGGCCAAGCGTGTGTTCCTAATGAACAACGTTCATACCGGACAAATGGAAGTGTTCGAAACCCGCTGGGCATTGTCTTACCTGGCCGGGCCGGTGACCAAAGCCCAAATCCGCACCTTGATGGCAGATAAGAAAGGCGTGACTGCGGACGTGAGTGCAGGGAAGATCGGCCCAACCAACGCTCAGGCCATGGCCTCTGCCGTAGCATCGGCTCGTCCCGTGCTGCCACCTGAAATACCGCAGTACTTTCTGCCACACAAAGGATCCACTCCGCCTGTCTACAATCCCGTTTTAATGGGTCATCTGCAGGCCCGTTACGTGGATGATAAATCCAAAATTGATTTCACAGAAGATGTCACCGTAGGCACGCCTGTCACGTCCGATGTGATTCCGGTGAAGTGGGAAGATGGTTTGGTGCTGAACTTTGACATTGAGACTTTGGAATCCGAACCCATAGCCGATGCTCAGTTTGAAGAACTGGCTTCCATCGCTAACAAGACCAAAAGTTACGCTGGATGGACCAAGGATTTAACCACTTACATTTGTGCCAATCGGCGATTGGAATTGTTGATGAGCCCAAGCACTGGCAAGCTATCCAACCCTGGCGAAGAAGAAGGGGAGTTCCGAGTGCGCATTGGACAGGAGGCCAGGGAACAACGCGATAAAGCCGTGGAAGATTTACGCACAAACTACGCTGACGACCTGGCCAAACTGGATGAGAAAATACGTCGTGCACAAGAAGGAGTTGACCAGGAAAAGTCTCAACGAACATCGCAGGTTTTTTCGTCAGTGCTATCCGTTGGCACCTCATTGCTCGGGGCATTTCTCGGCAAAAAGATGATGACTACAACGGAAATGAGTAGAGTGGCAACGGCGGCCAAATCGATTGGCAGAACAGTGAAAGAACAGGGCGATGTCGGTCGGGCAGAGGACGACGTAGCGGCCATGGCCAAACAAAAAAGTGATTTAGAAGCATCCATTCAAACTGAAATTGCCGCATTGCAAATTAAGTACGACATGCAAAAAGAAGAGTTTCAAAAACTTTCCATTGCTCCAAAAAAGCAAAATATTGCAGTGCGGTTATGTGCGCTGGGATGGGCCCCTGGGCCGCTATCGGACTTCAAAAGTTAGCGATGCAGACAGATCCTCATGCACGGCCCGCAGCAGGTAGCGTCCCGGTTTTGTAATGCGGACTGTTGCTTTGCCTTCCACGTCGGTTTTGCCTGAGACGGCGCTGCCCGACACTGCAAGCAGTTCAAAAACACAACCAGGCAGAGGCATTCGACGATGCACCAGGTGGAAAGAATTGTCGCCTAAAAGTGGATTACTATCGGGCACAAGTTCTAAAGCAGTTCCCAGTTGTCGCATGGAATTTTGATCCGGTGCTTCAACAACCACTAAGGCTTTGGCGAAATTCCTGTGGTCCTTCGATTCCACAGCTAGTACCGCAGTGCCCCGGTCTTTCAAGTTGCCTTGAAGAATCAAAGCATTCAATTCGTGCTGCGGACTAAGCAGATTATAAGCAGCTTTGGCGGTGTAAATAGCCGAATCGGCCAGCACTGGTTCTCGTTCACTATGCGGGAAATTACGGCCATCCTGCACACGGACCAACAGCCGTTCACCGACAGCCGCAAGAAACGAATCGGGCAACAAATACAGATCACCGGCCAACAATCGCAGGGCAGCAAGTTGCCACCCTAACAGCAATTTCACGGCTTCCAATCCGCAACAAAGATATTAAATTCGTAACGACTCTTGGTTTGATAGCTGGAGGCAAAAATAAGCTTTTTTCCGTCCGGAGAAATTTCCGGGAAAGAAGTGAACCCGCCATAATTGGTTATTTGTTGCAGATTCTTGCCGTTGGTATCAATCATGTAAAGCTCAAAATCGCGCCCATCGCAGTTGTGTTTGTTTGACGAAAAAATAATCTTCTTCCCATCAGGCGTGAACGTCGGGGCGAAGCTGGCGCAATTGAAAAACGTCAACTGCTTGGCATTGGCACCGTTCGCATCAGAAACCATGATCTCCATTTTCATGGGAGTGGTCAGATTGTCCTTCAACAAATCCTGATATTTTTTGATGTTCTCTTTAGACTCGGGATGATTGCCTCGCCACACAATTTGTTTGCCGTCACGGGAAAACACTGCACCGCCATCGTAGCCTACAGTTTTCGTGATCTGCTTCTTCTTGAGACCTTCCAGCGACATGGTCCACAAGTCAAGATCACCAGAAACCATGGAGGTGTAAATGATCTTCTTCTGTTTGAAGTTGACGGTTGCTTCAGCATCGTAACCAGAGGTATTGGTAAGCCTTTTGATGATTTCGCCATTCAGCTTGGCGACGAAAATATCATAGGTCGGGAACACTGCCCAAACGTAACCCTTGCTGCGGTCTGGCGGTGTGGGACAGGCATCCCCCGATTCATGCGTCGATGCATAAACAATGTGTTTATTGCCGGGAAGAAAATAGCCGCATGTAGTTCGACCTTTCCCGGTGCTCACCAAATGCTGGTCAGTTCCATCAGCGTTCATCACAAAAATCTGATCGCAGGCATACTTATCCCGCGTGGTTTGAAAAACAATTTTCTTACCATTTGGGGACCAGTAGGCTTCAGCATTTTGGCCACCATTGGTCAGTTGTTTCAAGTTGGAAATATGGGTGCTTTGCGCATATCCACAAATCGTTATAAAGAATAATCCGGTCCAACGCATCAGCTCTTATTCCTTCCTTCAAAAAGATCACGCCCGGCAACAAGGGCCTTCATCTTGCCATCAGCCACACTACGCTGCAGCATCCAAAATCCGCAATCGGGATGAATGTAAGGGATGCGCCCAGGCCCTAAAACTTTCACTGCATGTTCAATCCTGGAAGCGATCAAATCTGCCGATTCAATTCCGTTATCCTTCACATCAACCACGCTAAGTCCAAGCCCGATCTTCGGATTCAGTTCCTTGAAAGCGTCTAACTCACCATACCCGCGACGCGCAAATTCCAGAATGAGGTGATTACAATGCAGCCCATTAAGGAACGGCATCAGGTCTTTCCAAAACCCTTTTTGAACAGATTGGCCACCGTAGTTGCCAAAGCAAACGTGCACACCCCGTTCGCCCGCAATGCCGTCCAGCACATGGTTGATGGCCAGCAATGCCCATTCACGGTCTTCAGGATGACCGCTGATATTGGCTTCGTCGATCTGCACAATATCCGCAGGAATGGCTTCCAACTGCTTTCGCAGGACACTGGCAATAGCCATGGCGCATTTTTCGTAACTGCGATAATGACGGTCTGTCAGCACCTTGGTGAGCATGTGCGGACCAGTGCAGGTGAACTTCAATTTCGCAGTAGTCAGGGATTTGGTGAACTCATAATCACGAGGCAGGTTCAAGGTGCCCTCGCTAATTTCGCCAGTCACGATTGCAGCCGGATCAGTGCGATAAGCAACCCCTGCATCAGCTCGAAAACTTTGAATATCGCTGATGGAAAACTTTGTACGGATGCCTTCCATCTGACTGACGAAGTAGTCAATCATCCCATTGGTTTCCGGATGGCTGGGATTGAAGCGGTTCAATTCGCCATCGGCAATCACGTCGATACCCGCCAATTCCTGCGTCTTTAAGACCACCATAATGGCATCGCGAAGCACGCCACGAGCAGTTTCCCCCAGCAGCCATGCCGGTGTGGGGTAGCTTCCTACAACTGTTGTCAAAATTCCCATGAATCAACCATTGTATATTGAAGCCTTCGGAGACAAAACTTTTTTGAGACTTTTCATTGCTCTAATCTTCCCCATCACACTAGCTGCAGCGCCCCTGCCACGCTTTCAGGAACATGTGATTGCTACTGACTTGAAGGGCGGCTACCAGGTGGTGGCAGCCGATGTAAACCACGATGGCAAGGTGGACCTGATCGCCCTGGCCAGCGGCATGACCGAGTTGGTCTGGTTTGAAAACCCAAGCTGGCAGCGCCATGTGATCGCCACTGGTTTGAAACGGATGATCAACCTTGCCGTAATGGATATTGACGGCGACGGCATTCCAGAAATTCTGGTGGCCCACGGATTTGAAAACCTGGCGAAGAATTCCGTGGGGATTGTCACGTTACTGGAATCGCACGGCAAGCCGCTGGAACCTTGGACCATGCGTGAAATCGACCGGCTAACCACATCGCACAGGCTGCGAGTTGCCAACGGATTGTTCATCAACGCACCGCTCACCGGTGCCAATGCCGATGCTCCTGACTATCGTGACCATGCACCGTTGGTGTCTTATAAGCCAGGGGAATGGAAGCGCCAAACAATTTCCATTGCCGATGAAGGTGTGGTCCATGGCATCCTCATCAATGATTGGAATGGCGATGGTTTGCAGGACATTTTAACCGCAAGTTTTCAGGGGATTCATGTGAATCTGGCACAGAAAGATGGCACCTGGAAGCGGGTTCGAATCACAGCCGGAGACCCTGCCCCATGGCCCAAAGGTGGTTCCAGTGACATTGCCATTGGGAAGTTATTGCAACATAGATTTTTAGCTGCGATTGAACCTTGGCATGGAAATCAAGTGGTTGTCTATAACGAAAGGCGAAGCAATTGGAAACGTCAGGTGATCGACACTTCGTTGGTTGACGGCCACACAATGATCACTGCTGATTTGAACAACGACGGGCATGACGAAATCATTGCAGGCTTCCGTGGCGAAGGACGCAGTGTGTATATCTACGCCATGGAAAACAATAAATGGACCCGGCATGATTTGGATAAAGGCGGCATTGCTGCAGCCGCTTGCATTGCTGTCGATTTGAACGCCGACGGGCGGATGGACATCGCCTGTATTGGGTCGGCGACTTCAAATTTGAAGTGGTACGAAAACCTGGGAAAGTAACTGGTAAAGCCGCATCTGTTATATGATGGCGTCTTCCATGGAGAATCAACAATGAAAACCGTCTGGACCGCACGATGCGCACTCCTATGTTGGGTCGCCAGCAGCGTGACCACTTTGCTTTATAGTCAAGCCCCTCAGCACCTGTTGTATGTGGCCAGCCCTGGCATTCGTAACTATGAAGAGTACGGTGGGCTGGGCATTCTGGTCTATGACATTGACGCTGGTTATAAAGTGGTGAAACGAATTCCCACCTGGAAGGCTCCAGTTGGCGATCAGAAGATGGAAAACGTAAAGGGCATCGCTGCCAGTGCGAAGACAGGTCGAGTTTATGTGAGCACGATCAATCGCATTATGGCGGTGGATGCAATCAGCGGCAAGCAGTATTGGGATAAAGCTTTCGAAGGCGGCTGCGACCGCCTAGCCATCTCTCCTGACGGCAAGATTCTTTACGTTCCCCAATTCGAAGGACCATTTTGGTTAGTGGTCAATGCCATGAACGGGAACGTGATTACTAAAATCGAAACTAAATCCGCATCGCACAACACAATTTATTCGGCGGACGGAAAGCACGTCTACATGGCGGGATTGAAGTCTCCGCTGCTGTCCATTGCCGACCCTTCCAAGCACAAAGTTACTGCCACTGTTGGCCCATTTGAAAATGTCATTCGACCATTCACAGTCAATGGGAGCAATACGCTTTGTTATGTAAATATCAATGGACTGCTTGGCTTTGAGGTTGGCGATATTAAGACCGGCAAGAAGCTGCATCGGGTGGAAGTGACGGGGTTTGAACAAGGTCCTGTGAAGCGCCACGGATGTCCCAGCCATGGCATTGCATTGACACACGATGAAAAAGAATTGTGGGTGGCAGATGGGCACAACAACCAAATTCACATTTTCGATTCCACGGTCATGCCGCCCAAACAAATGGTCAGTATCCCTTTGCGCGATTCCCCAGGCTGGATCAGTTTCAGCATTGATGGCAAGGTGGCCTACTCATCGACAGGTGAAATTATTGACGTGGCAAGTCGCAAAATTATCGCGACTCTACAAGATGAAAAGGGTCGTCAGGTGCAGAGTGAAAAAATGTTGGACCTGATGGTTTCCAAAGGTAAGGTGACGGTGGCTGGCAATCAGTTTGGCGTGGGAAAGAAGAAGTAAGTGAAGTTAGTTTTGGCACTGGCGTTCTGGGCAGGGGACCCGAGCCTTTTCTTTGACAAGCATGTGGCACCCATATTATCGCGACGCTGCATGCCTTGCCACAATCAGCAATTAAAGAACGGCGGCATTGCATTCGATGACAGTCAAAGCCTGCTCAAAAGTGGCTCCCACGGCCCTATTCTTGTTGCCGGTAGGCCACAGGAAAGCTATCTGCTTCAAACGTTGCGACACACTGGGGACATTCAAATGCCCCCAGGTCGTAAGCTTCCACCAAAGGAAATCAAAATTCTTACAGAGTGGATTCAGCGCGGTGCAATTTGGGGATCACCACTGAAACCGAATCAATGAAACTCCGTGGCGCGGTAAGTCAAACTGCATTTTTACGGTGCCGTTTTCAGCAGTGACCCACTTTGGCGATTCCAAAGTTTGTAACTGCCCAGCCCGTTCCAGTGCGGCGTATTGTTCCGGCATGGGCTTTTGCGGGGAACCCATATTCTTCCACACTTCGTAAGAGTTACTGAACTCCTGATCCACCCGGAAATGTTCCATATGAATTCTACCTGAGGGCAATCCGCTCACCGCCAATGCAACGGGAGCAACTGGCCCAGGACGACCCGAATCATGGTAATTGGACACCAACACTGTAACCGATCGCGCATCACGAGCCGCCATGGCATTCACGTCGGAGTTATCTTTCACACCACTCTTCAACATGGAATCTAACGTTGCCGCACCGGTATTATCCACTTTCAGCCGATCACCGGTCATCATTCCAAGCATCCGAAATACGTTCAGTACTGGCTTGTCAATTCCGTTGGTAGCTAAGTCGCGAAAGCCATCGAAGTAGGGTTGATCTTCAAATTCAAAAGCCCAGGTTACGGCCCCTACCAAGTTCACTCCGTGCTTCTTAGCCAAGTCAAGATGGCGCGACATAATCGCTGCCGTATAACTGGAATACATCACGCCATTGCGATAAGCATTCTGCGAATAACGGCTGGAAGAACAGGCCGCGCAACCTTCTGGATCGGATTCGCCGATCATGATTGGCTTGTTCTTCAACTCTGGAAACGAAGCAATGATTTCGAAGCCTTTGGACAGATCGTTCATCTGCTTTTCAATTCCCATCAGCACAGTACCATCGACGAACTTGGGCGAACCCTTTGCATGAAAAAGAATGTGATCCAGCGGTGATCCAACTTTTCCCGTAGCGTAATTCTTGCCATGCAACACATGTTCCAAGAAGCCTCGTAAGAAGGCTGCAGCGCGCTCACTGGCTGGCCCAGTGGAATCCGGACCACCCACTTTAGCGGTTGGCAAGGCTCGTTTAACGGCATCGGCAGCATAGTCGTAAAGCTTATGGAACTCTTCAGGAGTGCCTTTCCAATATCCGATATTGGGTTCGTTCCAAACTTCCCATTTCCAGGTTTCCACTTCCGCCTTGCCATAGCGATCTACGCAATGCTTCACCCACTGAAAAACCAGTTCGGCCCACTTGTTGTAATCCTTTGGTGGATAAGCCCAACCAGTGAAGATATCGCCGTAATTATTGCCCACGCCCCAGTTGTGCTTGTAAGGTTGCGGATTAGTGGACATAGCTTCTGGCATGAAACCAATTTGTGCCAATGGCTTCATCTTGCGTTCTATGTAAGTGTCAAAAATCTTGTCGACAATGGTCCAATCGTAAATCGGCTTGCCGTTTGCGTCTTCGGTGTAGGCATTAGTGGAACCCCACTTCAGGGCTGCTTTGCCATCGCCAGTAACTAACAGGCTATGAGCTCGGACATAGACCGGAACAGGACTCAGCGCAGCCAGTTCGCTGAGAAGTTTCTTACCGTCCTTCATGTAAGTGTAGTTCGGTTCATCGTAACCGAAGTAACTCCAGATAGGTTTCAGTGGTTCAGTTTTTGAGCCTGCGTCCACTTGGATAGTAACGGTTTGCGCGGCTGCAGCGCAGGCGAAAATCGCCGTCAAAGAAAATGCTTTTAGAATCATCATTAGAAAGTGTATTTCAAAGCAACCTGCATCTGGCGTGGCGATGTTGCTGTGCTGGTAATGCGACCCACGGTGCTTGTATCCAACGTGGAATTTGGTGCGGCAAAGCTGGGAGTGTTGGGCAAGTTGAATGCCTCCACGCGGAATTGCAATTTTGAATGTTCGTTGATCTGAAACTGTTTGAACATGGAAAAATCAACAGTGCGCAGAATATCAGGAGACAGAATGCGAAGTCCAGAATTCCCGTAAGTGAAGTTCGGTGCGGCGACGAACGCAGTGGGGTCAAACCACCGTTCCAGCGTTGGATTGGACGATGTTCCATTGGCAATCCGATCTGGGCGTTGACCACCCACACCAGTGTTGGCCACGTCGCGTGAAAGAGTGACGGTGTAGGGAACGCCACTGCGAAAGATAAAGATTCCCTGCACTTGCCATCCGCCAATCACGGCATTAGCGAAGCGATTTACGTTGGTTGCAATGTGCTTTCCGCGTCCGAAAGGTAGTTCATATCCAAAGCTGGATGCAAACGTATGAGGAACCTGAAATTCCGATGGACCCTTTTCAAAGCGGTAGCGTCCACCGGCTGCCGGTGTGCTTAAAGACCACAAGCTTTTAGCAAACGTGTAAGATGTGAGAAACCACACACCACCCGAAAGCCGCTTTTCAAACTTGCCTTGCAGGGCATGATAAGTGGACGAAATGTCATTGGCGAAGTAACTGAAGTTGGAGAATCGCGGGTAAGGTCGCCGTGCTTGCACACCACCTGCACCAGGCTCAGGGATGTTGAATGCATCGGTTCCGGCAAGGTGAGTGCCTTTGTTTCCGACATACTCAAAATCCACTACCATCATCTTAGTAACTTGCTTTTGAACGCCAAAGTTCCAATGTTGATCGTTACCCATTTTCATGTGCGTGTATTCGGGACCCAAGCCAATGGTCGAGTTCGGCGAACCAAGCGGAGCCCCCAGATAAAAGTCAGCCAGGGTGCGATTGGGTACTCCACCACGATCATTCAAGGCGCTATCGCTCAAGTTGAATGGCGGCATGTTCAGGTTTACCCGGTCACTGGTGGATTCGCCTTCATAGAAAATCCCATAGCCACCGCGAATGACGGTGGTTTCGCCAACTGGTCGCCAGGCAAAACCAACGCGCGGAGCCCATTGTTTGTTATCCGGGTAAGTAATGGAATAAGGCAGCCCTGCTTCTGAACTGGTTTGGATCAGCGACTTCAAGTAACCATAGGCGGTGGCTGCGGCGGGTTGTGCGGCTAAATCAATTTGCTGCGACTTACTGGCCACAATAATGGGCCGAGCCAATGTTCCATCAAAGGTTCCAGTTTGTCCACGAAACGCAGTGGCCCAGGGAGTATGTTCGTAACGCAGGCCGACGTTGACGGTCAAGCGGTTAGTTACTTTAAAATCGTCTTGGAGGAAAATGTGCCAGGCGTTGTAATCGCCTCCGAATGTGTCGGAAGGATAACCACGATTGCCAGTACCAGGAATGCCCAACGCCCAATCGGCAAAGGAATCGCCGGTGCGTGCGGCGCTGGCTGGATTCTCTGTATTTTGACCATTGAACGACCAACTGCCCATGTAAGTCTTACTATCGGTACCAAGCCAGGAATAGTAGCGCCACTTACCGCCAACCTTCACCACATGTCGACCTTTAATCCAAGTTACGCTGTCAGTAAATTCGCGAGTATAGCGGTCCTGCGTTTTGGGGCGTTGATCAAAGGTAGACCCAGCCAGGCCTGCATAACCTGACCAGGCGAAGTCCGGGAATGAGCCAATGTCGAAGGAACGTTTGGTTTCTTCCATACCCTTGATCTTGGCTTCTTTGTTGAAGTCTGTCCCTTGCAGGTATGGCGCCAACGTGATTACACCGTACAGAGTATTGAAGCGAAATTCATTGAGGATGGTGGGCTTTAAGTTACTGGTGATGGCAATTGTATAATTCTGACCGCGCGTTCTGGATGCAGCCACGCCCAATGCAGGTGCGCCACCTGGTTCACCCAAACGGTTGTTGTTGAGGCTCCAGCGAAAGAAGATTTTGTGTTTATCGCTGATGGTGTGATCCACGCGGGAAGTGGTTTGATCTTGATCCACTGCGGTGGAAGGCGAGAATCGAAACGTGGCCCCAGGGGTAGCCACAGTGGGAATGTACGAGTTGAAATAAGCGGCTTGCGGAGACAAACGATTTGCAGGAATACGATTCCCGGCAAACGGAGTGCGGGTGGTGCCAACCGTAGTTAGTGGATCGTAAATCGTGTTTGTTACTGCGCTGAAATCGCCGGTGAGCATGGCGGCGGTGGGACTGGTGCGACTTACAACATTGCCTTGCCGTTCCCGTGTGCCTTCATAATTGAAGAAGAAAAAAGTACGATTGCGTCCATCATATAGTTTGGGAATCCACACAGGGGCACCGACAGAGGCACCGAACTGGTTGCGCTTGAGTAAGTCGCGAGTGGCACCGAAGAAGTTACGGGAATCCAGCTTTTCGTTTCTTAAAAACTCATACAGAGTTCCGCGAACCTTGTTTGTGCCGGACTTGGTAGTGGCGTTGAAGAAGCTGCCTGAGCGACTATGTTCGGCGGAGTAGGCATTCTGTTGCACGCTAAATTCCTGCAAGCCGTCAATGGATGTTTGAATCCAACTGCCGCCCTGGTGCTGTTCACTGGTATCGGCACCATCCAGGTAATAAGATACCTGACGTCCGCGAACACCGCTGATGGTTGTGCCATTGACAAATTCGGGACGGATGCGAGTGACGTTGCCAGTGCCTGGAAGTAACACGACGCCGGGAGTAAGTCGGGCCAATTCACTGAAGCCTCGACCGTTCAAGGGGAGGTCCACAATCTGGTTATTGGACATGACGTGACTTACAGAACCGGATTCAGAGTTGAGCAATGGGATTGTGGAATTCACTTCAACCACGGTGGTGGTTTCACCCAGCACCAGTTCCATATCCAGCAGTAAATCCTTACCCACCTGCATTTCCACACCGGCTCGTACGGTGGTCTTAAAACCAGTGAAAGTAGCACTGATATCGTAGACGCCAGGTTCCATAGCAGGAACTACGTAGGCACCGGACTCGTTGGTATTGACCTTGCGGGTGACTTTGGTGTCGCGGTTGGTTACGGTGATGCTGGCATTGGGAACGGCGGCTCGATTGGGATCGAAAAGCGTTCCTTGAATGCGGCCGGTTTGAATCTGTGCGGTAAGTGTGACGGCAAATAAAAGAGCACAAACAAGGAACTGGTTTGGACGCGGCATGGCGATTCTCCTGAAATTTAGACTGATGGAATGGTACTACCAATGAGGAGGCACGTCAAGCCTGATTCGTGTATTCATTGGATAAAAACAAACACTCGTGCTATGCTTTGGTCGGTCCTATGGGTAAAACAACGCCACCTTTATTAAAAGACGACGTCACTGCGCGATTGGTTGGAGCATTCAAGGATTTGATCTCCAGTGGCGGCTTGACTCCTGGCGGACGGCTTCCGGCGGAACGGGAACTGGCTTCAAGTTTCGGTGTCAGTCGATCTTCGTTACGGCAGGCGTTGAAGGTCTTGGAGATCATGGGGGTGATTTCGCAACGGGTGGGTGACGGCACTTATTTGAATGCTGCGGCACCGACGATACTGAATGAGCCAATGGAATTTCTGATCCTATTGGATGGCATTTCGTTCCATGAATTAATGGAAGCGAGACGCATTGTGGAACCGGAACTGGCGGCGCGGGCAGCGATGCGGGCCACGGCAGCGGATGTGGCGGAACTGGCGGCGGTGCATGCGCGGATGGAAGCGCATAAAGCGGATTCAGCGCGATTTGTGGAAGCGGACTTACGGTATCACCAGACGTTATTCCGTATTTCTGGCAATCGCGTGTGCAGCATGATGTTTACGGTGGTGCATCATTCGGTGCATAAGTTGATGGAGGTGACATCCAGTTTGGTTGATCCTGAACATACGTTAACGCTCCACCGTCGGATCACATCGGCAATTCGGAAAGGGGATGCGGGGCAGGCGCGTCAACGGATGATTGAGCACTTGGATGATGCAGTCGGGTTGTTGGCGCGGACGGCAGCGAAGCAGGAAGAGGGTCGATTATTAAAGCGTGTTAGCAAACTAAGACCGATTGGTCTGGCATAAGTTGCTTCGGTACTTTTTACCGGGTCTCTGAAATTTTTGCCGGGAAAGCAACTGTGGGGATGAGCGTTGAAATCGCAAACGTGAAGATTCGTCAAGAGTTAGCGTTAAGATCAGGGGAAAACGCTTGATTGCAAAGTTTGGAACTGGAAGTGCAACGTTACTGTCAGCAACGTCATCTCCCCTGAATCGCTGTCTAAAAGGGTTGTTCGACTGGCTTTATTTCTGACCGGATGGGTCAGTTGTAATCCTGGAAGACGGTTTGAAGGCGTTGTGCAGAGCAATTTGACCTGTTCTGCGAGGGACGCCAGGGGCTCGTGCCCGTCCCCTAGGGACATGAATTCTCCTGGCGTACCCACTTTTTCTGATCTGACCCTGAACATAATTGGTGAGAGGATGGGAGCGTTATTGTCGACACTACGACGTCGCGACCTGACTTACTTCAAGACAATAAAGCAGGTGAGTCGCAGTAACTTCACTCGCTGAAGCTACCGCCCAGCAGCTTTACCTGATTTACAGGTTCACTTACCTAACTCCCCAGTCAAGTAAGTAGTGCGAGTATTCCATGTTAGCGACCCACACAGTTTTTGGATAACTACTCGGATCGACCCGAGCGCCCTTCGCGTTGACGGAGAGGGCTTTGAGTAACAAGAGCATTCCGGCCGGAACTTATCTCTCTGGAATTGATGTTAGCAGGAGGGGTGGTAACTTGTTGAGGGGCTGGAGATGCTAAGTGGTTTGGATAGAGAGGGATGTAGGATTTTGAATGGGTTGTGAATGACTTATTGGTGGTTGCTGAGTTTGGTTGGATTGGTTAAGTGGCGCGGGTGAAGTAGGTTCGTTTCAACGGGTGATTTCGATGCGGACAGGGCTGGCAGGCAGCGGCTGCGGGTGGAGTTAGGTTCGTTTCAACGGGTTATTTCGATTCGCATGGGCTCGTGGGCAGCGACTGCGGTTAGTGAGTTAGGTTCGTTTCAACGGGTGATTTTTAATTCTCCTGATATTCGCGTACTTGGATAAGATCCTAATTATGGATTGAGAATAGCACGCCGGTTCTAATCCTGACCGTCCACAAAGATCGATACTTGAGTCTTGAATCGAGACTTGCAGGCGCGGCGAGGGCAGCGACACCCGAAGCGCTGAAAAACTATATTTGAGTTGCCTTTTCAATCGACGGCCGCCATTGCGGGCGGCGACTACTTGCCAAATTTTTTACCAGCCCGAACCGCTGTTTGAAACCACGCGGCCCTGGGGTGGGCCAAATTGAACTGCCGAAGTGGGCCAAATGTAGTTGCCAAACGTAACGCCGTAGCCAGTTTTCCGCGCTGCCGAAACGTCGTTTCAATCCACGCCGCCCTCGCGGGCGGCGACCCTTTAGATGATGATCCCAATCGGGATAGTAGATTGTTTCAATCCACGCCGCCCTCGCGGGCGGCGACTGATCGTGGTGCTTGCGCGATTCAGCGGGAGGAGGTTTCAATCCACGCCGCCATGCCCTTGCCGCTTGCGTCTGCGGCAAAGTTTCAATCCAC
>JANMWO010000021.1:0-6783 GCA_031394025.1 Acidobacteriota bacterium | reverse complement strand
CTTATAGTTACGGTCGCACCACCAGAGTTGTGGAAGTTGTGGATGCCGGTAAGCCGAGCGAGCATGAATTGCCAGAAGGGAAGGATCGCGGATTGTTATGGCGCACGGCCGGCTATTGGCTTTTTGAAGAACGCGACGGCGGAGTGTATGTGGAATGGCAATCCGTAAGCCTGACGCGCGATATTCCGCTAGGCATGGGAAAGCTGTTTGGACCTATTCTGCGGAGCTTACCGGCGGAATCTGTACGCAGCAGTCTGGATAAGACGCGCAACGCAGTGGTTCGCCACATGAGCACGAAGTAAGGTGTGAAAAGCCAGCTAACCGACTTTTCACACCTGGACCGTAACTCGGTTAGAAGTAGAACTTAGCCCCTAACTGAATCTTCCGGGAACTACTTGTCACGGAGTTGCGGATGCGCCCGAATGTTGTGCTGGTAATATCCGTTGTTGGTGCGCCGAACATGGTTGAGTTAGTGAAGTTAGTGGCATCGGCCCGCACTTCCATCCGCATTCTTTCGCTCAATTGCACCTTCTTCAGCAGCGATGCGTCAAAGGTAATAAAGTGTGGTCCAACAAAGAAGTTACGACCCGTATTACCGAACTCACCTGCACCCGGTGTGCTTAACCGAGCACGCTGAGCAGCATCAAAGTACCAGATCAATCCCGTGCCCGAATCTAAGAATGGCGTACCGTCGCCACGTCCGCATCCAGTGCAATTTGCGGTCGATTGGTTGACGTTGCTTACTGTATTGCTGCCAGCGAAAACCGTGAACGGTCGACCACTTGAGATGCGTCCCAAGCCAGTTACTTCCCATCCGCCGAGAATCTTATCGACGACGCCCGAAGCGTTACCCAGGAAGTGTTTACCTTTGCCAAAGGGCAGGTCATATACCCAGTTGGTTTGCAAAATATGGCGGCGGTCGAAATCCGAAGGCGCATAGTTCAGCCGCCGATTGTTGATGTCGAACGGTGTGCTACCGGCAGTTTGCGCGTTGCCCGAACCGACCACAGTAAGTGTTGGATCGAACGAACGCGTATCCAGTGACTTGGCCCATGTGTAACTCACATGAAAGGAGACGCCGTTGGTCAAACGTCGTTCCAACTGCGTTTCCAATGCATGGTAAGTGGAAAAGTCATTGGAATCCAACACGTTCAAACCAGAAGTGGTTCCGTTTCCCGCAAATTGAGGAAAGGGGATTAGCGCAAATGGCTGGCCAGCCGAAAGCTGGGTTACCGACGATGTGCCTTGCAGGCGCGCTGCGAGCGACCCTGCAATAGCGCCCACAGAATTCAGCTTGAGTTGCGGTGCATATTGCTTGCGCACCATGTCCGATGCTGTATCGCCGGCAACAATGCGAGAGTCCGCTTTGAACAGTGTATTGATCAACGCCGATTGGCCGTTATTCTGAATGACTTTGAATGCATCCAGGAACCCACTGGAGTAAATTGAAGTTTGATTCACATTGTAAGCACCCAGTAAGTGATACGCGCGGCGGCCAATGTATGCCACATCAATGACGGTGTTCTTGGCAACTTCACGTTGAATATTGAAAGCCCATTGATGAGTCTTGGGCGTCTTCAAGTTCGGATCAATCACCGTATTGGATGCGGAACTGAAAGGTGCGGGCTGGGTTAAGCTGCTGGGCTTGAGCCCCGCAACACTCAACTCAGGCAGGTTGCGCAAACGACCACCACCTTGTCCGAAATCGGTATTGATTGCAGCATAGGCTCCACCCGGAAGGCTGGGCAAAATCGTAGAAGCAATCACAAACATATTAATGCGGTCATAGGCAATGCGATAGTTACCCCGAATAGACGTTTTTCCAGTCTTGAAAGGATCCCAGGCAAAGCCCAAGGAAGGTCCAAAGTTACCGAATTGGCTCTTGAATAAATCGCCTGGAACCCATTTCACAGTATTGCTGGCAACACCTCCGGCAACCACCGCCTGGTTTGGAACCAGAATGCTGTTGGACGGAGTGCTAGGTGCCATGCGGACCTCCCAACGTAGGCCGATATCAATAGTTAGATTGGGGCGAACCTTCCAGGAATCCTGACCATAGAATTCGTATTCGGGATAACGCATGTCGAACAGAAAAGGGCTCTTGGTGAACTGGTCCCCCTGGGCCACAAAGCCACGTTGAATCTGACCAACTCGTCCTAATAAGAAGTTGATGTGCGATTGGAAGTTCGGTCGGTCATTGGCCACTTGCAGATCAGTGGGAATGCCAAAAGCTGTCGGGTCAACGGTGTTGAGACCGGTTGAAAAATTCACTTCTTCTGCGGCGTTCAAACCAGCCACCGAACCACGCTTGTCTTCTTCACGAACGCGTCTCAAATTGAAGCCAGTCTTGAAACTGTGCGCCCCCCGGTTGAAGGATAAGTTATCCACTACTTGCCAAGTGCTCACAACGCGCTCATTGCCGAAAGAATATTGCCAGGTATTATCTACCGGCGACCCTGAAATTGCAATGCTCGTGAGTGACGCCAGCGGCTGGTCGAAATTGGGGTAGTAGCGGTTCTGCCCCACCACCAATTCATTAGTCATATTCGCGTTCGGGGATGTGCGCCAATTGAACGCAAAATTCCGAGCGCGACGCAATGTGTTCACCAGGCAAGTTCCACCAGGGAACACTGGTTGGCCACCATTCACAACGTCGCAAAGGCTGTCATCATTGCCCCAAACGTAACGACCGTACACGGTGTTCTTGCTGTTGATCATGTGATCAATCTTCAGTGTCTGGTCATGCTGGCGTTCGGAAGCCTGGGCGGAAAAGTTGTAGCCAGCGGTATTCAATCCGTCGCCTACGGTAAAGTTATTGGGCAATGGAGTTGCTTTGATCATCGCCTGCAGGCTAGGATCCAGACCCAATTTCTGAGGATCGGAAGTGATCACGTTGTAAGTGCCGATGTTCATTCCGGCAATGGGGTTTCCACTGGCATCGATTGAAGCTCCGGTGACACCGGCTGGGGTGTTGCGTCCGCCTTTTACGTAACGCAGAATGCCATCGCGAGCAGATTGCGTATACACCGTGCGTGCTGTAGAAGCGCTGGAGCGTGCGCGCAAGGCTTGAATTTCAAAGAAGAAGAATGTCTTGTTCTTAATAATTGGCCCGCCAATGCCGCCACCAAAAATATTCTGCTGCAGTTGTGGTTTCCCCAAGCCATCAAGGTTGTTCTGGAACTCGCCCGCATTCAGCCGCGGTGTGCGATAGAACCAGAACCCGTTACCATGAATTTCATTCGTGCCAGAGCGCGTCATCATAGCCACTTGAGCGCCACTGTTACGACCCGTTTCCGCAGTGTTATTCCCGGTCTGCACGCGGACTTCAGCCAGCATATCCGGGTTGACGCGGAACGATGTGGTTTCCGATCCGCCCTGGCTGGAATCATTCACGTCAATCCCATCCAGCGTGTAATTCCAGGCACGATCCCGGGCGCCATGCACATGGCTTCCGCCGCCAGTGTTGGAACCACTTACTACGCCTGGCTGCATGAATACTAAGTTGACGGGGTTACGTCCGCGGCTACCCACAATCGGCAGATCCATCAATGCTTTTTGAGAAATCAAGTTACCGTAGTTGCCCGATGTGGAAGTCTGCACAGCTTCATAAGAACCATCCACGGTGACCTGCTCCACCAAGGCACCAATTTCCAATTTGATGTTGAGAGTGGCAGGTTGGCCGATAGAAACCTGAATCTGGCGTGCCACAAATCGCTTAAAGCCCGCCGATTCCGCCGCAATTTCATAGGAGCCTGGCTGGACCGCTTCAAACACATAGGTGCCTGCGGAAGAAGTGATTGTGGTGAAGGCAACCTTGGTGCCTTCGTGAGTAAGTTTAATGGCGGCCCCAGGCACAGACGCCCCTCCAGGATCAAGCACAGAACCCAGAATTCGGGATGTGGTTCCTTGGCCAAACGCAGCAGTGCAGGCGCAAAGATACGCCGATGTTAGGAAAAGCCCCTTGTAAGTCATATTATTCATCCTAGCGTAATATTTGACTGTCAAATAGGATAGGCTGGACGAAACACCTATGAAGCAACTCTTTTTTCAATTCTTAATTCTGGCCGTCCCAGTGCTGGCGCAGGCTCCCCGTTGGACTGAAAAACAGGCCAATGATTGGTATGCCAAGCAGCCGTGGCTCGCTGGCGGTAACTACATTCCCGCTTCAGCCATCAACGAATTGGAAATGTGGCAGGCGGAAACGTTTGACCCTAAGCGCATTGACCTGGAACTGGGTTGGGCCCAAGCCATCGGCATGAACACCATGCGAGTGTTTCTGCACGATCTGCCTTGGCAGCAGGATGCCGCAGGGTTCCGCAAACGCATCGATCAATTCTTAACCATCGCCGCGAAACACAAAATTAAGCCCATGTTCGTTCTCTTCGATTCTTGTTGGGACCCGTTTCCGAAGTTAGGCGAACAGCGCAAACCCACCCCAGGCGTGCATAATTCGGGATGGGTGCAAGCTCCCGGCTCAGATGCGCTGACTGATAAATCGCAGTACGCAAGGCTTCAAGTCTACGTGAAGGGAGTCGTAAGTGCCTTCCGAAACGATAAGCGAGTCCTCGCCTGGGACCTTTGGAATGAACCTGACAATTTGAATAATTCCAGTTACAAGTCGAAAGAACCAGCAGGTAAAGTGGAGTTAGTGACGGCCTTGTTGCCGCAAGTTTTTGCATGGGCCCGGGCGGCAAAGCCGACGCAACCCCTGACCAGCGGCATTTGGAAAGGTGGATGGAATGGCCCAGAAAAGATGAATGCCATGGAGCGAATTCAGTTGGACTATTCCGATGTGATTTCGTTCCACAACTACGGGGCTCCGCCGGAATTTGAGCGAATCATTGTGGAACTGCAGCGGCACCACCGACCCATTCTGTGCACTGAATACATGGCTCGCGGCAATAACAGCACCTTT
Organism: Acidobacteriota bacterium; assembly: GCA_031394025.1. Classification (GTDB taxonomy): domain Bacteria; phylum Acidobacteriota; class Terriglobia; order Bryobacterales; family Bryobacteraceae; genus JANXSF01. Next base: position 1,868 of record JANMWO010000021.1, on the reverse strand, counting down.
GCAGGGAGCATGCCGATTGCCAAGAAATATAAGGTGGCGGCCTATAACTGGGGTCTGGTGGCCGGTAAAACGCAGACCTTTTTACCATGGGATTCCTGGCAGAAGCCATACGTCGATCGCGAGCCGGCAATTTGGTTTCATGAAGTGTTTAAGACGGATGGGTCGGCTTATAAGGCAGAGGAAGTGGAACTGATTCGACGGCTGACCACTCATTAATTACGGCATAATAGTGGTCTATGAACGTTCTTGTCACCGGTGGCGCCGGTTATATCGGTAGCCATGCCACTAAGGCTTTGGCCCTTGCCGGACACCTTCCCGTAACCTTCGATAACCTGCAACGCGGACATCGCGAAAATGTGAAATGGGGTCCGCTGGTGGAAGCGGATTTGGCCGACGAATCGGCTATTGTAAAAGCGCTGAAACAGTACGAAATTACTGCCGTTATGCATTTTGCAGCCTATGCTTACGTCGGCGAATCCATGCAGCACCCGCGCATGTATTTCACCAATAACTTCTGCAACACGCTGAACCTTCTTAACGCAATGCATCAGCAGCAGGTGAAGCGCATCGTGTTTTCGTCTACCTGCGCAACTTACGGATCTCTGGTTTCCTTGCCCATTCGGGAAGATCATCCCCAGCGTCCAGTGAACCCCTACGGCGAATCGAAACTGTTTATTGAAAAAATGCTCCGTTGGGCCGGCGAGTGCGAAAAACTGGAGTGGGTTGCACTGCGCTACTTTAACGCCGCTGGTGCCGATCCCGACGGCGAAACCGGCGAAGATCACGACCCTGAACCTCACGTCATCCCCCGCGCCCTCGCCGCAGCCAATGGTGGCGAACCGCTGGGCGTGTTCGGTACCGATTACCCAACTCGCGACGGAACCGCCGTGCGCGATTACGTTCACGTCACCGACATTGCCAGTGCCCATGTCCGAGCGCTGGATTATCTTCAAAACGGCGGACCCTCCATCGCACTGAACCTGGGTACAGGCAACGGCCATACCGTTTTTGAATTGATTCATGCTGTGGATTCAGAATTAGGCGTGAAGACACCTTACCGCTTAGAGGGTCGGCGTGAAGGCGATCCGCCAGAGCTTGTAGCCGATCCCTCGCTGGCACGTCACACCCTGGGATGGGAATGCCATCATTCTGATTTGAACACCATTGTACGGACTGCCTGGGCTTACTACAAACGAAAAGGGCATAAGGCGTAAGCTCAAAGCTTAATCTGATTTGTATCTATAGGTAAGCAGCAAAACAGTCGAACCTTCTCCTACCGACCAACATGCGCCACCACAATCTACAAATGATGTAGATTAAAGCTATGTGTTCGTTCGTAAGTTCGTTCGCAATAAGGAGAAACCGTGAAAAACAACTATAAAATTCTCACTTTGGCCGTTATGCTCGGAGGCACGTCATACGGTGCATTAGTTCATCAATACGACCTAAACAACAGTTTGACCGACAATTTGGGTGGTCCCAGTTTGGTCTCAAATGGCGGGGCGTTAGCAGCAACTGGGTACACCTTCAATTTTGCCCAAGGCTTAAGCCTTAGCAGCGCCGGAATCAGCAACGTCTATACCATCGATATGCTCATTACCTTTGATTCTGCTTGTTCCTCCAAATGGTGCAAGGTAATTGACTTCTCTAACCTGACATCGGACAACGGGTTATACAATAGCACCAGTAACTTTGAGGCATTCTGGGTTGGGGGTATCATTGGCACTGGCACCGTGGCAGTGGGGACAAATCCTGCGCAGATAACTATTTCTCGCGACGCCGCTGGGAACGTGAAGTCCTATCTCAACGGAGCCCTACAGTTTAGTTTTGTCGACACAACCAACCAAGCCGTCTTTTCCGCAGCGAAC
>JANMWO010000010.1:0-16080 GCA_031394025.1 Acidobacteriota bacterium | reverse complement strand
AAAAATCGCTTCCTGAATCCGTCCCGCGTCCAAACATTTCAGAACCAGAAAGTCACTCTTACCCGGAGCTTACTACCCACTGGTGGGTTTCCACGTTTACAACTCAAAATTGGTGAGGATCGAAAAAATTCCCTCTGATGCAATTTGCAATCAGTAGAAGGAGCGGTTCTAAAATGTTTACCGGCTCCCGCAAGCACGCTGTCATTCAGCCCACTCGCTTCTTCTAGATTGTTCCATTGCCCCAGAGGGCTGGTTAAAATTGAACTTCCTCAAGTTCACTTGTTGTGTAGCATGTAAGCCACCAACGAACATATTGCACCAAACCATTGAAAAGAAATCAAGTCTTTCGCCAAAGAAAGTTTGATTAAGGGTCATATATGTCCCAGGGTGTGTCGGTGTGACACAATTGGGTCAAGATACTCCATGAGTCGGCTTCCTTGTCTGGCACTCCTCCTTTTAACCGCTCTACCGCTGCTCCCTCAGGAAAACAACCCTGCGGAGAAACTGCCGGAAGAAGATATTTCCGTATCAACTGAACATCCGCGACTTTTGCTGCCTCCTCGTCGCCTGCGCCTGTTGCAGCGGGAGAGGGAACGGGATTCCTCACGCTTCCGCCAAATGGAAACCCTGATTGTCGGCAAAGCCGCCATGCCCGAACCGGGGTTTGCCTGGGCTCTCTACTATCAGGTTTCCGGCGCCAAGGAGTTCGGCAAGCAGGCGGTGGATTGGGCGCTGAACCCCCAATCGAAGGATCTGCGCCAGTTGGCCCTGGTTTTCGATTGGTGCCAGCCGCTGCTTTCCGAAGCACAGTCCAAGGTGCTGGCTGACAAGCTGGTGCGCGGTGCGGCGGCGCTGGAAAGGAGTCAGGGCATCCCCCAGGTTCGTGATCGCGTGTTGGCCCTGATTGCGCTTGTGGGGCATGGTCCAAAGAACACTGAGGAACAGTTGAAGCTGGTGGTGAACGAATGGTGGCGCAAACAGATGGCACCGGGGCTGCGCACTGGGTCGAAAGAAGTTCCCCGCCAGGATAGTTACGCCATGTTTGAGATGCTCCATGCCTTGCGCGACAGCACCAACGTGGAACTTCGGCAGGACGCCGCCAAGTATTTCAAGGAACTTCCGGCGTATCACATTCTTAGCTATTATCCGGCCATTTTTCCGGCTGCGGAAAACGAATATCGCATTCCTTTTTACACAGCCGATGGCGAACCGGATCTAAAGACTGCAGCACTGAGCAGGGCAGGGGATTTGGCGATGGTCGCCTACGATACCAATGCCCAGGAAACGCAGTTTGTGCAAAGCTGGCTGATTCATGACCGCTTTACCATGCGCGGCGTATTCGGCATCACCTACGAATTTCTATGGGCGAACCCATATCAGCCGGGGTTGAGCTATTACCATCTACCGCTGTTTCAGCATCATTCGGCATCGGGAAAGCTGGTCTTACGGTCCAGTTGGGACGATGACGCCGCCTGGTTTCATTTTTCAGGGATGCAGGCACAGATGTTTGAAGGCGGGGTACGCAAAGATTTGAAACTGGGTTCGGCCCCCAAGCCAATTGAAATTGCCGGAACCATGATTTACTTCTATCACGACAATTTTCGGCTGGACCTGGAATCCGAAGTAGGGGAGACCATCTATTTATTGGGGCTGAAACCGAACACCGCATATGACGTGGAATCGGATGACAGGGAGTTGGAAGAAAAGAAGACTGACGCGGGCGGCATTCTGCCTTGGAAGCTTACTCCGAAAAGCAAGTTCGGGCTCCGCCTGCGCCAGTCTCCGGTTATTCCACGGTGACGCTTTTGGCTAGGTTACGAGGCTGATCCACATCTTTGCCCAGCCGCACAGCAATGTGATAGGCCAGCAACTGCAATGGGACCACTTCAATAATGGGCAGCAACAGTTCATGGGTGATGGGGATTTCTAAGACATGGGTGGCCATGCCAGCAGCATCCCGGTCCCCTTCATTGACAATGGCAACCACCACGCCTTCGCGGGCTTTCACTTCCTGAATGTTGGACAGTGTTTTTTCGTAGCGCAAGCGGCTGCTTTCATCGGTAGGATCGTAGGCGGCAAGCACAACTGCCGGAAGATTTTCATCGATGAGCGCATTCGGACCATGCTTCATTTCCCCGGCGGGATAGCCCTCGGCATGGATATAGGAGATTTCTTTCAACTTCAGAGCACCTTCCAATGCCATTGGAAAATGGATGCCACGGCCCAGATACAGAAAATCGTGAGCCTTGGAAAGGGTTCGCGACATTTCGTCGTAGCGCATGTCTTTTTGCAGCAGCGCTTCCAGCTTGCCCGGCAGTCGCATTAATTCCTGGGCGATGTTGCGGGATTCCTCTTCGCTGATCTTTCCGCGTTGTTGCGCCAGATACAGAGCCAGAACGAACAAGGCTGTAAGCTGCGAAGTGAACGCTTTCGTGGAGGCCACTCCAATTTCCGGACCAGCATGGGTGATGATAGTGCCATCGGCTTCGCGCGGGATCATGGAACCGACTACGTTGCAGATTGCCAGTGTTTTTGAACCCTTTTGCTTGGCTTCGCGCTGGGCAGCAATCGTATCGGCAGTTTCACCCGATTGGGAAATCACTACCACCAAAATCTCCGGGCCAAGAATAGGGTCGCGGTAGCGGAACTCGCTTCCGTAATCCACTTCCACGGGAATTCTGGCCAGCTTTTCAATCATGAATTTGCCTGCCAGGGCAGCGTGCCAACTGGTGCCGCAGGCCACAATTTTGATCGATTTGAAGGCGGCGAATTCCTGAGGAGTGATGTTCATTTCCTCAAGAAACACTTTGCCGGTGTCCTGACTGACGCGGCCCAGCAAGGTGTCACGAACAGCGCGCGGCTGTTCATAAATTTCCTTGAGCATGAAATGTTTGTAGCCGCCCTTTTCCGCCATAATGGGATCCCACAAAATATGGGTTACTTGGCGCTTTACCGGGTTGCCGTCAAAATCCATCAGCTTGACACCGTCGGCGGTCAACACAGCCATGTCGCCGTCGTTCAGAAAGAACATATCGCGGGTATGGCTAAGGATCGCCGGGACGTCGGAGGCCACATAATATTCGCCCTCGCCCAAACCAACCACCACCGGAGGACCACTTCGGGCGGTAACAATTTTCCCCGGATCTTTCTTGGACATCACGGCCAGGGCAAACACACCGGAAACTCGTTTAACGGCTTTTTGAACGGCCTGTTCCAGATTTCCATCAATGTACTTTTCAACCAGATGGGCGATTACTTCGGTATCGGTTTCGGTACGAAAAACATGCCCTTCGGCTTCCAACTCGCGTTTAAGATCCAAATAATTTTCGACAATGCCGTTGTGCACCAACACCACGCTACGGCTAGGTCCAGTATGGGGATGGGCATTTTCCTCGGTTGGACGCCCATGGGTCGCCCAACGTGTGTGGCCAATTCCATAGGATCCCTCTACCGGGTTCAACTTCACTGCTTCTTCCAGATTGTGCAATTTGCCTGAGGCCCGGCGGATGATCAGTTCCCCATCTTCACCGAAAACGGCCAAACCGGCGGAGTCATAACCCCGGTATTCCAATCGGCGGAGCCCATCCAAAATAATGGGCACAGTCTTTCTACTACCGATATAGCCAACAATTCCACACATAGTTCCCTCTATTCAAGAATCAAAACCCGATAGTCTTCAATGACCGGGTTGGATAAAACTTCACGGGCCACCAGATCCATTTCTGTTTGAGCCTGTTCGCGGCTCAGCCCGTTCATCTGTATTTCAAAAAACTTACCTTGCCGGACATCGGCAATGGAGGCATGGCCTAAGCCTCGCAATGCGGATTGAACCGTTTGGCCTTGGGCATCTAGAACTGTGCGCTTTAGCGTGACGTACACATGGGCTGTCATGAGTTCATTGTTTCGAACTCCAGGCCCATAGTGCAACTCCTTTTGACAGGGAGGAATTAGCTGGATGAAGTTGTGACCTGGACGGCATTGGCGAAAGACGGCTCTCCACACATCTTTCGGCATTGCCCGGCCCATTCTTTAGTTACGTAGAAGCTTTGTTCAGAATTGCCATTGCGCAGGGTAATTGTGTCGTAGAGCAAACCCGGTGTAACGGTGGTGGAGGTAACCAGTAGACTTTCATTGGTGGGCTTAAAAAGCTTTTTTTCAGTGAGAGTCCAGGAATGACCTTTTTTCAAAAGGTAAGCTTCTTTCAATCTGCGCATGCGACCCCCTGAGCGGAAATAGCATCGCAATCCAATTGCAGTATCCTGCATGGCCCATTGAGGAACGTCGGCATTGGTAGATTCACTGGTCCAGGAGGAAATTCTGCCTCCAATGCCCGCCAGTGTAAATCGCAGAACTCGCAGCAGCACAGGCAGCAGAATAAAAACACCGATGATCAATACCACTAGCAAGGGCACTGCGATCTCCGGATGTTTGTAGGCAAGAATCAACAATGCCACCACGCTGAAATCTTCCGCTATGCTCATGGCCGAATGGGCTACTGGATCGGGGCTGGCGTGGGCAATCAGACGGGCTGCCGCCTTGGTGGAATGGGTTCCCAAAGCAATGGAACCACCAGCTAACGCAGCAAGAATTTGAGCAGTAGGGGATAATTTCCCAGCCGCTTCCATGGCCAGGATGGCTGCGCCCAGAGGACGGATGAACGTATGAATACCATCCCAGATGGGAGTAAAGAATGGAACTTTATCGGCAACAAATTCCGCTAAATACATTGCTGCCGCCAAAGTCAACACAAGGGGATTGGCCAGTACTTGCATCTCTTGCGGCAATCCTAAAAGCCAGCCAAACCGAATTCCCAGGCCGACGGTCAGGACTGCCGCATAAAGATTGATACCCGACACAAACGACAAGCCGAGAATGCTGGACAAAGTTTCAAGCATAATCCCCTTTGAACAGTCCCACTACTTGGTAGCGAACTTGTAGATCACCATCAGGATGCCCGCGCCAATCACCGACATAATGAATCCGGCAGCTTCCCCTGATTTGTAAAAGCCCAACATTTTGCCCAGGTAGTTGGCCACAATCGAGCCGGCAATCCCAAGAAGCATGGTCACCAAAATTCCACCAGGAGGTTCTTTGCCCGGCATGACAAACTTGGCCACGGCTCCGACAATCACGCCGATGATGCACTGATAAATTAGATGTAACAAATTCTTAATCTCCTATTGTTCGTTACTTGCACTCACTGTGGGGGAGAATCAAAACTACCATCTCAGTTGGCCTGCGTCAATCGTGACGTAGCCCAATCATTCAATCTTATCCGCAGATGTCGCAGATGCACGCAGATAAGGGCCTTTTATATGGGGACAGCCCGCATGTTTCCATATTAAATTAGACTCCGAAAAACAGGAAACACGCGGGCTGTCCCCTTATTATCTATGCGCCCTGAATGATACTATTGGTCGTCACCAACCTCACCTACATCATGTCCCCACCACTTTTGGTTAAGGGAGCGCGCCAGTTGCTAACTTTGCGTGACACCGCAAGCTCCCCTGCAGGGCCCCGCCGTGGTGCCAAATTGTCCGACCTCGGAATTATTGAAGATGGCGCTGTCTTGATTTCCAATGGCACCATTCAATCCGTCGGCCCTACCCGTCGACTAGAGAATCTGGCCCAAACACGAGATGTGCGCATCATTGATGCGACGGGGAAAGTGGTCATGCCCGGTTTTATTGATTCCGATTGCCGGTTGCTGCCCAGCGACCCACCGCTCTGGAAAAAGAGTTCAGTGGCTAAAAAGTCGCTGGAAGTGTCGCGTCGAAAAATCTCGCAAGTTACCGCTTGTGGAACTCTGGCAATGGAATCCCAGGCAGGTCCGATGGCCGATTATGCCAGGGAATTGCGACAGCTTCAGGCAAATCGTCAGCTAAGCCTATCCAATCCCAATCTGATTTCTACGTATGTGCCAGAAAGAGTGTACGATGCGCAATTGCCCAAACTGCTGAAGAAAGAGCTGTTTCAATTTATAGAAATTCCATCCTCCGCAACGGAGTTCAATAAAGAGGAAACCCGCAGTTGGATGGAACACGCTGCCGGCCTTGGCTGCCTGATGAAGATCAGGACCAGCGCAATGAGCAATTGTCGCAATCTGCCGGTGCAGCAAGTTTGTTGGGAAGGGGATGCCAGCATTGACGAAATAGATTGGGCGGCCAACCAGAGCTGGGTACTTTTGGGTATGCCCCTCGAAAGCCTACGTCAGGATCATTCCGGCAAACAATGGCGGGAAATGGTTGATGCGGGTGTAGCCCTGGCCTTGGCAACTGGAGCGGATTGTGGGCTGGGAGGGGCGGCCAGCATGCAACTCGTCGTCTCCCTGGCCTGCGCACAAATGGGGCTTTCTATTGAAGAAGCCATCACTGCAACCACCATGAATGCGGCCCATGCTATGGGGATTCAGGAAGTCACCGGATCTCTGGAACCAGGCAAGCGGGCCGATCTTCTAATTTTGGATGTGCCAGACTACCGTGAAATCCCATATCATTTGGGAATCAACTTGGTTTCGAAGGTGATCTTACATGGCGAGATTCTGTTTCAACAACTGGAGCCCCAATGGCTAGGCGAATAGTAGAATGTGTTCCGAATTTTTCAGAAGGTCGTCGCGCGGATGTGGTCGACCGCATTGCAGCGGCAGCCCTCAGTGTGAAGGGCGTGCGGCTGTTAGATAAAGAAATGGATCAGGATCATAACCGTTCCGTGCTGACCTTTGCAGGCGAACCTGAGGCGGTGGTTGAAGCAGCCATCAAGGCAGTGGGCGAAGCTTCGTTGCTGATTGACTTGAACCACCACAAAGGAGTTCATCCTCGCATAGGAGCAGCCGATGTTGTGCCCTTCATTCCCGTTGAAAACATCACACTCGATGAATGCGCCTTACTGGCGGAACAGGCTGGTGAACAAATTTGGAAACGTTATCAAATTCCCGTTTACCTGTACGGTGCGGCGGCGAAGAATCCGGAACGGGCGGCTTTGCCCAATCTTCGCAAAGGAGCATTTGAAGGGCTGCGCGAAGAAGTGAAAACCAATCTCGAAAAGAAGCCGGATTTTGGCAATGCCAGCTTGCATCCCACAGCCGGGGCGGTGGCGGTTGGGGCGCGCAAATTTCTGATTGCCTATAACTTTCATTTGGAAACCAAAGATGTGAAAGTGGCGAAGTTAATTGCCGCCGCCATTCGGGAATCGTCTGGGGGCCTGGCTTCCGTAAGGGCATTGGGGTTATATCTGGAATCGCGCAAGTTGGCGCAGGTTTCGGTGAATCTTACAGACTACGAACGGACGTCGCTGGGGGAACTGTTTCATGCTGTGGAGCGTGAAGCGACAAAGCTTGGGGTGAAAGTGAAATCCACGGAATTGATCGGGTTGGTCCCGCGACAAGCGTTGGATCAAGCAGGTGCTCGCTTAATGAAGGTGGAACATTTCCGTGAAGGAATGGTTTTAGAAAACCGGTTACTGGAAGAGTTCCCGGCTGATCCGCTAGCCGATTTCTTGACTGACCTGAGCCCTGGCCGTGCGGCTGCAGCTACAGCGGCCATGGCGGCGGCGGTGGGTGAAAAGATGGCCCGCATTTCTGGGTTGAACCATGACGAAATTACTGCCGATAAAGTATGGTTGGCGGAAGCAGCCGTGCGCGACGCGGTAGTGTTTGACCGGGCACTGGAAACCGGCGAAGAAGTGGATTGGGTGGCGGCAACCCGGTTGCCCATTGAAGTGGCCACCCGTGCCCATCAACTGGTGAAGCGAATGGAGGAATTGCGGGCAAAAGCACATCCGGAGTTTCAGACCGATGTGGAATCTTCTCTGTATTTATGTCGGTCAGCGATTCAAGCGGCCATCACCTGCATTCAGCCGAACCTCAGCCGAATCCAATCGGAAGAGACTCGCAAGGAACTGACGGCGCGCATCTGGGCGCTACAATAAAGACAAGTGCTGGTTACCATTGAATCAAAGCAGGAGCGGCCAAAATGGCTAAAGGCTCCGGCCCCCGTCGGCGACAATTATCGTGAATTAAAGGGCTTGGTGCAGCGGCTACGCTTGCACACGGTTTGCGAAAGTGCTGCCTGCCCAAACGTGGGGGAATGCTGGAATCAGCGCACCGCTACGTTCATGATTTTGGGTAACGTGTGCACCCGTCGTTGCGGATTTTGCGCAGTGCAAAAAGGTGCCCCGCTTCCCATGGATTTCGATGAGCCTCGCCGTGTTGCCGAAGCAGTGGAAGCACTGGGACTCCGCTATGCTGTGGTCACCAGCGTGAATCGCGATGATCAAAAAGATGGCGGGGCGGAAATTTTCGCCATGGTGATTCGACAAATTCGGGAGCGCGTGCCCGGCTGCAAAGTAGAAGTGCTGGTACCCGATTTTCAAGGGTCGCACCCGGCCATGCAAACCGTAATGGCAGCTCGGCCAGATGTGTTGAATCACAATACAGAAACAGTGCCCCGGCTGTATCGGACGGTACGCCTGGGTGCACGTTACGAACGGTCACTGGAAATGTTAGCGTACGCCAAGAGCCTGGATGCGACCATTCCAACGAAGTCGGGGCTGATGCTGGGGTTGGGCGAAACCAAAGAGGAAGTGCTGCAGACGATGGGCGATTTACGCGCACATGGAGTCAGCATTTTGACCTTGGGGCAATACTTACGGCCATCACCAAAGCATCTTCCGATTCTGCGCTACGTCGATCCCGAAGAGTTTGCGGAATATAAGGTGCAAGGGAAAGCGATGGGCTTTGCTCATGTGGAATCTGGGCCACTGGTGCGAAGTTCGTATCACGCTAGCGACCAGGTTTAATGTGTGTGCATTTTTTTCCTGGCTGAAGTAAACTACCTACAGATGGTTCAATCCTGAACTATTGAATCAAACCGTAGGCTAGGCTGATTGTCAGAACCGCGCCCGCGTCAACCAGGAGGTCCTTCCATGGATCGTAGAGATTTTCTGAAAAGCGCTTCAGCCCTCAGCGCCGCCACCACCGCATTTGCCGCCAAAGCTGTGAAAGGTGGCCAAGGTCGCGTATTAGGTGCTAACGACAAGATCAACATTGGCGTAATTGGCGTCGGTGGTCGTGGTTTTTATGTGGCGAGCGAGTTTGAAAAAGCTGGCAAACGCGATAACAACTGCCAGATAGTGGCCGTTTGCGACGTTTACGAAAAACGTAAGAAACGTGCCGCAGATCGCTACAAGGCCGAAGGCTACCTGGACTGGCGTGAAGTGATTGCCCGCAAGGATGTGGACGCCGTGATTGTCGCTACTCCTGACCATTGGCATGCCCCCATTGCCCTGGCCGCCATGGACGCTGGCAAAGACGTCTATTGCGAAAAGCCAATGTGCCACACCATTGCCGAAGTGAAGCGGTTGGTGGACACGGTCAAAGAAACCAAGCGTGTGATGCAAGTTGGTTCGCAGACCACTTCCGGCGACCAATGGCACAAAGCGAAGAAAGCCATTGCCGATGGAATGCTGGGTAAAATGTTGCTCAGCCAGGGTTCCTACCATCGCAATTCGATTGAAGGCGAATGGAACTACACCATTGAACCCAACGCCGGTCCTGACGGCAAGGGTGAAGACTATTTGGATTGGAAAATGTGGCTGGGTTCGGCCAGCAAGCGTTCCTACGACGCCGACCGTTTCTTCCGTTTTCGCAAGTATTGGGATTATTCGGGCGGCATTGCCACCGACTTATTCTTCCACGTGGTTGCGCCAATGAATATTTGCTGGGGCGAAGCACAGTTCCCGCACAAAGTGATGGCTGGTGGCGGCATCTATGTCTTCAAAGAAAAGCGCGAAGTGCCCGATACCTTCCATTTCATGGCTGATTACGCCAAAGGTCATTCGTTGGTGCTCACTTCCTCAATGGCCAATTCACAGCATATTCCTGGCCTGATCCGCGGCCACGAAGGCACGCTGGTGATGGTGGAACATGGTCGTTTTGAAGGTTTTTCTCCTTTTCTCACCATGAAGCCTGAAACGGTAGGCCGTGAGAATGCGAAGAAAAATATCAGTGCCGATTATAAATTTGGCATGGAAGATGTGAAGATTCCCGTGGAAGATTTCAGCGCCATGGAACGTCATGTGGACAACTTCCTGAAATGTATTCGCACGCGGGAAACGCCCACGCTCAACGTGGAAATTGCCGCCAGAGCTCAGGTCACAATTACCATGGCTGTGGAAAGCTATCGTCGTGGTAAGGTGCTTTACTTCGACGAAAAGAAGTTCCAGATCGTCGAAAAACCTCCTGCAGCATAGGGTCTCACCGCAGTGCCTTGGCGACAGAAATCGCAATCGCCAAGGCACCCGGAGTATCCCCGTGAATACAAATCGTATCGGCCATCCTGGATTGTGAAATCCACACCGCTTGGTTCGCTGCTTCTTCAGGATCCAGAATCAAAGCATCAGCAAATTTTCTTGATCGCAAAGTACCATCCATTTCATAACGCCTATCGGCAAAGGCCTCAGCGGCCACTCGAAATCCTTCTTCTTTAAAAACAGTAAGCATCTGTGAACCGGCCAGGCCAACCAGCGTAACGTCCCGACTGAAGCGGGCTGTCCCACAGGCAATGGCTTGCGCCAGTCCCTGATTCTTCACCGCCTGGTTATACAAAGCGCCGTGCGGCTTCACGTGGGAAATATGTTTGGTCACTGCGGCCAAGGCGCAAATCTGTTCATAGACCATCTGCGCGACGGCAGGGAAGGGCATGTCGAGTTCCAGCCGTCCGAAGTTTGCAGCGTCTGCATATCCTGGATGCGCGCCAATCTGCAACCCATACTGCGTTGCTTGGTCTACCGAGATCCGCATCATCCGGCTATCCCCTGCATGACCGCCGCAAGCAATGTTTACCGACGTCAGAAACGGCATCAGCGCTTCCTGCGATCCGTCTTCAATCAGTTCCACCACCTCGCCGATATCGCAATTAATGTCCATCATTTGTTTCGACCCACATCGCGCATAACCTTATGCACCGTGGCCATCAATTGTTCTTCAACGGATTCGGCAAATGGCCCTGGCTTGCCGTAGTAAATCATGCTGGAATCTGCTTCGTAACCGCCTTCTTTCAGAACGCGAAGCGATGGGATGTAACACATAACATCGTTGGAATAACCGGCAACAGTAGTATCCTCACCGGGAAATTCCTTCTTGATGCGCAGTTGGTAATCAATCACAACTTCGCCGCCCAGGGCCACTAGAGTCCACTGCTTGCCGAAGCGTATGGCTTGCACCGGATAGGGCACGCTCCGCATGGGACGCTGCTGATCGTAGAGCGACAACATAGATTCCGCACGTCGTACCTTGGCTGGGATTTTATCTTTTAACTCCGCTTCAAATTGCTCTCTGGAATGCAGTTTCAAGTTGAGGTCAGTCATTCGGAAGGCAGTGCGCAGTGGTCCCGTTAACAGTTGCATTTTACCAGCGATCACTGCGGATGCAACGGCAGCCAACTCATTGCCATACTTTTCAGCCAGCTCAAATTTGCCGCGCGGGCTGGGGTTTTGGTCCCCTCCACAGAGCAGGTAGAACATGGCCTGCACTCCGGGATGCTCCTTTTCAAATGCCAGTTGCGCATAACCGGCGTAGTCGCCATGGACCTCGTAAATATCGCCGCCCATGGTGGTGTTGTGGCAGGTGTAGCCGAACAATGCGGCGAGCAGTTTGCCATCGGGTGAGGAAATGCGCAGCACCGGGACATCATGATCCACTGGGCCATTGGGGTTGGTGCCAATGATATACGTGCCGTCTTTCGAAAGAACTCGTCGATTGATGGCGAAAGTGGCTTTGCCATGGCCCATGGCCAGTTGGGCAGGTTTCAGATCGGCCAACGCGCGGTCCACTGCATTCACGATTTGATCTTTCAGGCGTTCGGTGTAGTTGTGGATGGCCAGCCGCTCGGCGGGGGTGAGGGCGAACATGGTTCCCAGATTGCCTTCCACCATGGGGGCTGCGTGCGTGTGCGAGGAGTTCAGCAGTAACTGACTTCGCTTGAGTCCATGCTGCTTGGCAACGCGGGCAGCAATGACGTCGGAAACGGCACCGGGAATGCCCAGCAGATCGGTTGTGACAATCACCACTCGCTGCCTCTTGTTGTCTTCCAAAGCAATGGCCTTGGCCCAAAGCTGCTGCTTCACACCAGTAGATGGGTGGGTACGATTTCCATAACCGTTGAGATAAATCGGTTCGGTAGGCGAGATGTCCACCGAGGCCAGACCGGCCTTCCACGATTTTGCGCTACCGAGTGTGGGCAGCAGTAAGAGTAGAAGCAGTGCGAATTTCATTCGACTGAATCATAACACTGGCTTGGCGTTTACGGTACAGAATGGCAACTTTATCTTCGTCCACTTTTTCCCAATCAGGATCGGAACTCAGCAGGCTTACCAACGTCATCCCGGGCTTGACCAGCATCAGGTCAATGCCATAGCGTTCCGTTAGCTTCTTCCAGGATGGAGTGCCGCTGAGGATTTGCAGGTAATCATCGCCCAGCTTGGCTGCGTAAAGATCGTGACGAGGGTCCATGAAGACCTTCTGTTTGGGGTAGTTGATGTAGTAAAGAAAATCGGCCCACTGTTCGGTTGTGAAGATGCGCGATCGTTGCACCAGGTCGCGATTATGTTCCACCACACTGGTGGGGTAAATCTCAGACGAAGGCTTGCCGTCAATCGGCATAGGGTTGAATATCACGATCAATGACGCAAAAATCGGTAGCCAGATTGTAGGAGCAAATGCCACGCCACGCCAAAGGCTGTCAAGGATTCCTGCGGCGGATTTCTTGCCTTTTCCCGAAACAAACTCGTTCCATAAGGCACTGAGTTGGATCACCACAAGCGGCGTTACCACTAGCAGGAAAATTGCCCCATGACGTCGTGAAACTAGCGTGCTGTAGGCCAGGAACAGTATCCATAACGATTCAGTGTACCTCCGTTGGCGTAAAAATAATCCAATGGACGCCATGCCCAGCAAAAAGAGAATCGCAAAGCAAAACATGAATTCCCCACGGAATTCTGGGGACTTATATTCAATGGCATTGTTCAGAATCCATTCGGAGGAAAGCGTCGCTGCCAGATGCTTGTGCAGCCCAATTCCGTAGGGATTGAACAGCGTCGCTACAGCGCAAGCCACTCCCAGCCCGGCGTATCGCACAAAGCCTTGCCAAGTGCCGCAACTGATTCCCAGAATCGCGATCAATGGAAACAGCACGGCAACTCCAGGGTGTAAGTTCACCCACAAGACAACGAAAAAGGGCAGCAGCCAAATGGTCCAAGTGGGCGATTCCTGATCGCGAGTCAGCATAATCATGCTGACTACCACAAACAAGTAAGTGAACAGTACAGGGCGGGCATGGAAGTTGATGTTGAGGGCGTTGGTAGCCAGTAGGATAAGGAATGTGGTGATCAGCGGATGTCCGCCGCGCCGCAGGGTATCGAAATAGAGCAGGGCAATTGTGAGTCCCACCAGCGTTCCTGAAAGCAGCGCGATGGCCCCCATCCCGAAGCGCATGGCAAGGAAGGCATACAGGATTTCGGTCAGCCATTCGAAGGCGTACCAAGTGGAACCGCCAGGCATGGCGAAAGAAGCGGGATCGGTAGTAGCCACTGCGCCGTTTTCGATCATCCGTTGACCCAGTCGGGTGTGCATGAACACATCGCCATCAAGCAGGAATCGAGCCCAACCATTGGGGCTGGCAAGGAAACTCCAAGCCATTACGGCAAGAAAGAAGTAGTCCGTCATCGACGGCTTCCACCAACTCGCACGATGTGTATCCGCAGCCATTGCTGATTATTTATCCTGATCACAGATCGGCAGTTTGGGCGATTGACGTTAACATTAAGTGGGATAGGCATCCTGCCTGTCCTCCCCTAAATTTGAACAATGCTGTCGCTCTATGATCGTTTCAAGCCTTGAAAAGATGGCCAGGGAACTCAATTGGGAGCGATTTTATATTCAGGTTAGTCAACATTCCGCTCTTTGAGGCTGCCTCGAATTCGATGAATCCTCCAGATCCCTACAGAATAAAAGAAGGACACGCCTTGCAGGTCATAAGCATTCAGAAGTTCAAAGTAACTCCAGAAAATCGTAAACGGTAAGGCTTGCGTCCCGAATAATTGCACGTAGAAGTGGTTCACTAATGGTTCGACCGGAATGAATGGGGGACTACGGTCCTGTCCTTCGTCTCAGGGTGAATCAATACCAGATGGCTCCCCCTTTGTCGGTCCTCAATGAATCCGGCACGCTTAAGCGCCCGTACAACTTTCCGTGCACTTAATGAGGGCAACTTTGCCATAGATCAAGCAGGGATAGACACCGGAACAACTACCCTTCCTTGAAAGGACCGCCCCTCTTCTGGAATGATTTCTCCGTGAGCCGTCAAACTTTCCAAATACAACTCGATTGCCTCTTTGATATTTAGTTCCGCCTCTTCCAGGGTTTCACCTTGCGTGTGACAACCGGGCAGAATCGGAACGTATGCTACGTAACCGCCATCAGGAGCTTGTTCGTAGAAAACCGAATAGGAAAGATTCTTACTCGTCTTGCTCTTCATTCTTCTCATTGTAGTCGCAACGAACTCCGCCGCCCCCTACAACCGCGACATCTCACTGGGTGTCAGCATGCGCCACTCCCCTGGAGCCAGCCCGTCCAGGCGCAGTTGGCCAATGGCGATGCGGATCAGTCGCAACGTCGGGAACCCTACTGCTGCCGTCATGCGGCGCACTTGTCGATTCTTCCCTTCCGTGATCGTGATTTCAATCCAACTGGTCGGGATGTCCTTCCGAAATCGAATGGGCGGCTCGCGTGGGGGCACGTTGGGTTCGTCAATCAACTTCGCTTTAGCCGTCTTGGTGACGTAGTCCTGAATGGCGATTCCCCGACGCAGGTTGTCCAGGGCTTCCTCGGTCACGGCCCCTTCCACTTGCACCCAATAGGTCTTGTCTTTGTCGAACTTGGGATGGCTCAGGCGATACTGCACCACGCCATCGTCAGTAAGCAGCACCAGGCCTTCGCTATCTTTGTCCAGACGACCGACTGGATACACGTAGGGAATGTTGATGAAATCTTTCAGCGTCTTTTCGCCGGGATCACCGGTGAATTGGGTTAGCACGCCGTATGGTTTGTAAAAGAGAATATGATGCCTATTTCCTGCCGAAGTCTTTTGCACAACGAAATCCAATATTCGGGCTGCGTTCTGCCGACCGTGCCCAACTGCGGTAGGCGCAAGTCAAATACTTCGGCACATCAGCCCACGAACCGCCACGCAATACTTTATATTGTCCCGTATCGGATGAAATAAATGCTAAACTAAGTTGTGATATTAATATCACAACACTCGACCAAAGAGAGATGTGGAGTCAACACCTCATACACTGTGCAACTACCAAAAAGTGGATGGTACCGAACCATTTGATCATTTGATTAGAGGGTTGCGTGATGCTCAGGTCCGCGCTACGATTCTCGTTCGGATCAATCGGATGCAATCAGGAAACTTTGCGAACTGTGAACCGGTTGGTCAAGGAGTGCATGAATTGAAACTCGACTTCGGCCCAGGTTATCGGGTTTATTTTGGAGAGGATGGGAACCTGATCGTACTCCTTCTTGGTGGGGACAAAAGCACTCAAAGCCATGATATCCGCAAGTCCAAGGGCTATTGGAGAGACTACAATGCCTAAACGAACCAGCAGCTATCATACGTCTTTGCATGAAGATCTGAAAGATCCTGTAGAGGCGGCTAACTACTTGAACGCCGCGCTACTCGACTCAGAGGAAATGTTTCTAGTGGCGCTACGCGATGTTGCCGAATCCCGACAAATGGCAAAGGTAGCTGCGGATGTTGGCGTAAGCAGAGAGAGTCTTTACCGGATGCTCACAACTTCTGGCAATCCAACCTATCGAAATTTCCTTGGAATACTAAGAGCGCTTGGAGTTGAATTTGCAAGCTTGCGTCCGAGTTCCGATCAGAAATAGTCGGTGAACGCAATTAAATAGGCGTGATTCCTATTTCCTGCCGAAGTCTTTTGCACAACGAAATCCAATATTCGGGCTGCGTTCTGCCGACCGTGCCCAACTGCGGTAGGCGCAAGTCAAATACTTCGGCA
>JANMWO010000650.1:0-1692 GCA_031394025.1 Acidobacteriota bacterium | reverse complement strand
TATTCGTCGGCATGCGCGTCGCGCCCTCACGAAACGCTCGAGGAAGCGCAGCAGGCCAAGCTCGACAGGATCGCACATCTGCTCGATCTTCGCGGCGCGGAGCGCGTGCTCGAGATCGGTTGTGGCTGGGGGGCTCTTGCGGCGAACCTTGCAGACCGCTGCAAGAGTGTCACCGGCCTCACATTGTCGCACGAGCAACTCGTCTATGCGCGCGAACGCTGCGCCCGGACGGGCACAAACAAAGTCGACCTGCGCTTGCAGGATTACCGTGACGTGGACGAGTGCTTCGACCGCATCGTCTCGATCGAGATGTTGGAGGCCGTGGGCGAAGCCTATTGGCCTGTCTATTTTGAGACGCTGCGCGCACGGCTTGCCCCTGGCGGAACAATTGTGTTGCAGGCAATCACGATCCGCGAAGACCGTTTCGACTCTTACCGAAGCGGCATTGATTTCATTCAAAAATACATTTTTCCAGGTGGAATGCTGCCCACGCGTACCATTGTCGAGCAACAGGCGGCGCGAGCAGGGCTGTCGGTGGCCGGGGTCGAGACCTTTCGCGAGGGCTATGCAGTCACACTCGCTGAATGGCGGCGCCGGTTCGTCGCGGCCCGCGCGGAGGTGGCACGTCTCGGTTTCGATCCTGCCTTTTGCAGGTTGTGGGAATATTATCTCAGTTACTGCGAGGCTGGTTTCCGGACCGGCACGATCGATGTCGGCCTGTATGTTTTGAAGGGATAAGCATGTTTGATCGTCGTGAGGTCATGACCGGCGGCACCTTGCTCGCCACTTCGCCGGGCGCGAGGCGCTACCGGTGCCGACCCACAACCACCTGCGGTTCGACATCATGCGCAAGGGATCGAAGCTCGGCTCTCACGCCTCGAGTTTCACGTAGGTTAGAGATCGCTTGACCGTTATGGTTGCGGTCGATCTCGCCTACAAGATTGTTGGTGTCGCGCTGTACCACTACACGCACTGGGCAACGGATATATGGGAAAGCGGACTTGTCGTCGGACTTCGAACCACCACGAATGATAATGACGACAAATTCCAGGTCTCCGGCCAGCGCGGAGCCACCGGCTTGGTAATCGAGGGCACCAAGCCGCCCCGTAATGTGGCCCCTCCAAACGCGCTCCCCGCAACGCACTGGAACCGGCGCGAACTGGATGGACCATGGATCAACACGCAGGACGGGCGAATCATTCCTCCCAGGGTTACACCAGGCCAGGTCGAAGCGATCCCGGCGGCCGGCGGACATAAGGTCAATGCACGCCGCTTCAGTCTGTCATGCGACGTGCAAATCAGCCTATGGTATGACGACAGGGTCGGCTGGTTGGGACTCAGCTCTGACAAGGGTGGATCGACGATCCGATACGAGCGTCAGATTTGAGATCGATCGACATGCGCAGAATCGTGATGCTGATTACGCTGGCTGCGACCGCATGCTCGCCGTTGCGCACTTTCGACGCGATGATCCCCAAGGATGCCGGCGCGCGTCGTGTCGTGCGCTCGGCCGCGTTCGGCCAAGATCCCCGGCAACGGCTCGACGTCTATGCGCCGACTGCGACGGGTACCGAAGGGCTGCCAATTATCGTATTCTTTTATGGCGGCTCGTGGAATTCGGGCACGAAGGACGGATATTCGTTTGTCGGCCGAGCATTGGCAGCGCGTGGATTTGTCGTGGTGATACCGGAC
>JANMWO010000613.1:0-20593 GCA_031394025.1 Acidobacteriota bacterium | reverse complement strand
CAAATCGGCTTCAATCATGGAGGCGCCAGGAGTCTTGATATTTCCTTTGACGACCAGTGGGGAACGGATGTGCAGAGGTGCCGTCAGGTTGAGGTCGCCGTTATACAAATAGCTTCCGCCACCCATTGAAAATAAAAGATTGGGATTATACCCATGAAAAACGCGGTTCCCCATGTTGGCCGCATGAGGAATCAGAACCACATCTCGGGGATTCACTAATGGCCCGGCCATCGTGGCCACGCGACTTTCAGTGAAAACTTCTGGCGCGTAGACGCTCAAAACTTCGGCCTGTGGTCCAAGGTAGATGGAGCTGGCCGAACATACCCTGCTGAATACTTTGCAACCGTCCATCAATTCCAGTGGACCCTTGGCATCGACCCAACGGCGCACTACCACGTTCTGATTCAGCCGAAGCGTTCCATCGGCGGCAATGGCTTGCATTTTGCTGCCAGATCCTACAACTCCGTTGCCATGCACCATCAATTCCCTTTCAAAGGAACAATCTGCACCACAATCAAAATCCTTTTCCGTTACCAGAACATTGCGTTCGCGTCGATTGGAAGGGTATTGCACGGCTTCGGAGGCGACGTAAAGTTTCTCCACTCCGTGGTCAACCACTCGCAGTTCCCCGGTGGAATTTTCAGCAGAAGGCGCTGTCAGCCATTTGCCCAATTTGCGACGGAAGGATTGTCCGAAATAATCTTCCAGGCGGACATAATCCATATCCAACTCCTGCGAATTTTTACCACGCGTTCTGGACCACGCCATGTGCGCTACAGAAAAATGGGCATACAAAAGACCAATGAAAAGTATGGAGAAAATCAGGAAGGCCATGGTGTTAATCCTCTACCTCTTTTTCCTTGGGGGAATTCAGTCCGAAGGAACCACCACTGCCCGACCCTGCCGCCCTGGTTCGATGGGTTTTGTACCAACTGGCACCGTTCCCTCCAAACAAGCGGGTGGAGTAAAACTGCAACAGGGCATGGCACGTGGCACCGATGTTGGCAAAAAAGTTCAACAGGTTGAGGGGCATCAGCAGCACACGGCGTTTGTTTCCATCGAGCAGCAATGCCGATCCGATCTCCACAAAGTTGGATTGATTGGAAAACAGTTGATAGCCAAGCAACGTCATGGCGATGGCTAGAATGGGAACGTAATGCGCTTCAATGGTAAAAAATAAAACTAAGGATGCAATCCAGCCAATCACCAACCAGGGCGCGGTCCAATACATGCCCAGCAAAAAGAAACACTCCACTTTTTCACGAACGGTGAGGAACTTTGCATTGACAATGTCGGGCCAGTAATCATGCAGGCAGGCCGTGTGTCCCATCACCCAGCGCATCAATTGACGCCGCCGGACAGACCATGTTTGCGGAACTTCTTCATAGCACTCCGCCCGATTCAGATAGGCTGTGCGCCATCCGTTCAAAAGCATGGCAAAGGTTAAATCTGTGTCTTCGGTAAGCGATTGCGGATTCCATCCACCGACAGCTTCCAGTGCCGTGCGCCGAACGCCACCTACGGTTCCACCGAATTGGGCGGTGAACCCGAGGTTGTAGCGCGATTGCTGGGCACTTTGGTATCCGGCAGCCCGTTCCAGCGACAGCAACCCACTGAGCAGGCTGTCACCAACGTTATAGGGCACTACACGTCCCATGACTGCGCCGATTTCCGGATCGGCAAACGGTGCCACCAGCATCTTCAACATTCCTTTACCAGGAACATAATCGGCGTCAAACATTAACAAAATATCGCTTTGAATCCCTTTGGTGACTTCTACCAGTGCCGCTGGTTTTCCACCTTGTCCACCGGTTCTATGAAAGGGCTTGATGATGGCATGGCGGGCGGCAAATTCATCAATGATTTTGGCCGTACCATCGTCACTGCGGTCATTGATCGGGATAATTTGCAGCTTGCTTTGGTCGTAGTCATTTTCCACCAGCGCCTGAAGAATATCGGCAGCCACTTTTTCTTCATTGTGCATGGGAACAAGCACGGTAACGGTGGGCATTACAAAGCCAACCAGTTCCATGGTGTCTTTCGGTCTGCGCATTCTAAGGCGAGTGAAGGCAAACCAGTAGTGACGCACTGCGTACAGCGTCAACACCAGCATGGAAATGGCTACCAGAATTCTGGCGGTTAGAATAATGAAGCCCATGAGGACCTCGCTTGATATTGTTTTCCGGTTGCCCGGTAAATGCTGATTGAATAGAACTGCAGAAGGAAAATGAGTTCGGCCAGGGTTCCCACCAGGAACCACACGGTGGGGAAAAAGAGTAAGCCGGAATAATGCAAAATTCCCATGGCGAAAATCATGCGGACCACGGAGAAAGCGAAACTATAAAGCTGGCTGAGAAGAATCCAGCCCACACCTTCCAACATTCGCGGTTGAAAAATGAGGAAGAGGAATGAGGTGAACCAGGGCAGCAGAATCCAGACCAGCATGGCTTGGCGGTACCAGATTTGACCGAAGACACCGGCATCAAACTCATAGCGTTCAAAGATGGAGTTAACCACTGCGGAAACCAGAAGCAAAAGAATTAACAGCACCAGCACGCTGCGAATCAACTGAAAGCGTAAGGCAAGGATTGTAAGCAGCACTACTGCTGCAATCCAGGCGGCTCTGGCTGCGGTGCCCACCTGTTCAAAGCGCGGTACGGAAGTGAGTGGTGCCTGGGCTGGTTCAATGCGGTTAAACACGGCTACCGATTTTGATCCAACGATTGGCAGGTCCAACTTTTGGGCCAAGCCTATCGCCAGATTGGTGTGAATCCTCATAATGGGCACGGCGAAATGAAACATAAGGAAGCTCATTGTGGCGGCCAGTAACAGCGCCAGTACGATACGCCCTGTTGCGATATCTGAAAAGCGAACGCTGCGGTGCGGGAATATGTGAGTACGCGAGGAGCTTCTGCCTTTCCCGTTGGAAGGCTGGTTCCCTTTGCGGATCTCCAATCGATTTTCCATTGAGGCAAGTGTGCAGCCTGTGGCTGATGGGAACAATGATGGGAGAGTACTAATTCGAGATAGGAAGGCTTCCTGACACTTAGTACTTGGGTCCACCCTCAATAGTTTGGATTTCAGTCATACTGTTGAGCGTGATGCTTGTGCGACTTTCCATATTCCTGCTGCTGGCCGTTTGCGCTTTTCCGGCGGAGGTGTGGGCGGAAGTGTGGAGCGATAAGCTGGTGGCGGAGTGGGTGATCCGACTGGGTGGATCTGTTGGTATTCAAGGGGAATTGCTGCGCTTTCAGAGTTTATCGGAGTTGCCCGCCAGGCCCTATCAACTTACTTCAATTGACCTTACGGGGACTTCTGTAGAGCCAGAACAGTTGGAACGAATATCCGCTTTGCCCAAGCTGGAAGAGCTGTTATTGCCCGCTTACATGTGGAATGAAGGGGCAGGCAGCAGGCGGGATTCCAACGAACTTTTCAAGTATTTGAATGGCTTAAAGACGCTGAAGCGGCTGCATACCAGCATTCATTTCTTAACCAATATGACGGTTTTAGACCAGGGGCTAGACCAAATTTCTGCGCTTACCCAACTGGAGGAGCTACGAATTTCCCAGAGCAAAGTGAAGGGTTTGGGTTTAAAGCATTTCATCAATTTGCGATCCCTGGATGTACGCTATTCGGCGATCAATGACACTGGCATGGAGAGCTTGCGAAGAATGTCGAAACTGGAGCGGTTGATTTTGCGCGACAATCTGGTGACTGATAAGGGTTTGGCACACATAGCGGAACTGCACAACCTGGAAGAGCTGGATTTGTATGGCTTGCCTTTGACGGATGAAGGCGTGAAGCATCTTGCTGGATTGAAGCAACTGCGCAAGCTGAATCTGTTGGGTGCGCAACTGACGGATGGTGCCGTTGACACCTTGGCGCTGCTACCGAAACTGACTGAACTGAACCTTTATCGAAGCCAGCTTACCAACGCCGGATTGGCAAAATTAGCTGTGCTGAAGGACCTGCGATCGCTGGATGTTCGTTACAGCAAAGTTACGCCTGCTGCGGCCCGTCAATTGATGGCCAGCCACGCTGGGTTGGTTGTGAACTATTTGGAATCAGGGGAAGCGGTGGGTAAAACAGTTTCTGTGCTGAGCAGCTCATCACCAGCGATGGTGGCAGATTGGGTGAAGAGCTTGGGAGGGTCGGTCAAGTTAGAAAGCGGAGTGGTTAAGGAAATCAATTTGCGTCGCGCCCCAATCAATGACGCGGTTATTCGTGGCCTGGGTGCCATTGCCACACTGGAAAAGCTGAACCTTTCCGCAACGCAAATTACCGATGCGGCAGTGGAGGCAATTGGGCAGTTGAAAAATCTTAAAGAGTTGGATTTGCAGCGGACTTCGATTTCCGACAAAGGCTTATCTCAACTGGCCAAGCTGACAAATTTGAAACGGCTGGACGTCAGCAACACCGGCATCACTGGCAGCGGTTTTGAAGTTTGGAAGAATCACTCATTAGAAGAACTGGATGCCAGTAATTGCCCGCTGGAAAATCGTTATGCCCCCCACCTTGCCCAATTCACCAACTTAAAACGCGCCCTGCTCTCTTATACGGACTTGACGGATGCAGCCCTGGAAGCAATGGAGAGCATGTCGAACTTGGAGACACTGGACTTGGCTGGCACCGATGTTGGCGACAGAGGATTGAAGAGTCTGGGCAAGCTCACGGCACTTAAAACGTTGTTGCTGAACTATGGCAGGTTCTCTCCAGAAGGTGTGTTGGCATTGGAGAATCTGAAAAATCTGGAACGGATCGACTTGGTGCGGACGCGCATCGACGATAAGGGTTTGGCTTTGCTAGCGAGGCTACCGAAGCTGACCCGCATCAATCTGGACTATTCAAAAATCAGTGATGCAGGCTTGGTGGGATTGGCTGCGGATGCGAGTTCCCTTCAGGAATTATTACTGGACAGCGCCAACATTTCCGATGCGGCCATTGTTTCGTTAGTTCAAATGAAGAAGCTGAAAAAACTGAACTTGTATCATACGACGGTCACGCAGAAGGGCTTCGAGCAATTGAAAGCCGCTCTTCCGCATTGCGAGATTATCTTTGACCGTGATTCCAGCCGTGTGACCAGGAGAGGAAGTTGATGCGGCCATTTCTTTTAATGCTGTTCGCAATGAGCTACTGCCGAGCAGACTGGGTGGAGCGTCTGGGAGGGTCGGTTGAGTACAACGCCAAGAAAGAAATAGTTGGTTTGAACTTACGGGCCAGTTGGGTGAGTGATTCCGATTTGTCTGAAGTAGCCAAGTGGAAACAGTTGGAGCGGATAGACCTTTCTCTGACCAGAATCACAGACCAGGGATTGCAATTATTGAACGGTCTGGAAAATGTGAAGAGCCTGAATCTTTTTTATGCGGAACTGTTGACCGATGAAGGCCTATCGGCAGTTCGCAACTGGCATAAGTTGGAGAGCCTGAATTGCCGTGGCACCAAGGTGACCGATAACGCCTTGGTGCATATTGCCGGGTTGCGAAGCCTGAAGCACCTTGACGTGGGGTTCGCCGAAGTGACTGACAATGGCTTGTACGCACTGAGTAGCTTGGACAAGTTGGAGGAGGTAGCGATTGGCGGAAACAAATTGACGGACAGTTGCCTGCGCTTTCTTCCTAACCTTCCCCGTTTGCGCAAGCTTGATTTGAGTGGGCAGCAGCGCACAGATTCTGGACTTTGGTTTGCGGCCATAACGGATGCTGGTATTGAGATTCTGGCGGAGTCGAAAAATTTGGAATCGTTGAATTTGGCTGGGGCGAAGATTTCAGATTTAGGGTTGGCGAAACTGGCCAAATTAGTTAAGCTTCGGGATCTTAATTTGAATTCCACGGCAGTCACGTCGAAGGGAATCGCGACGCTACGAGTTTTACCGGAGCTGGCAAAGTTATCGTTGTGGAAGGCAATAAAGTTGGATGATTCAATCGCCGATGTGCTTTTGCAATTTCCGAAGTTGAAATGGGTGGACTTGAAGGAGTCTGGTGCGCCGAATGCTG
The DNA here is from genome assembly GCA_031394025.1 of Acidobacteriota bacterium. GTDB lineage: Bacteria > Acidobacteriota > Terriglobia > Bryobacterales > Bryobacteraceae > JANXSF01. Next base: position 14,600 of record JANMWO010000613.1, on the reverse strand, counting down.
CTGGCAAGTTAGGGCAATAGTAATGAACTATTTCAGCAAAATAGTCATAATCTTAACCATGGCACGAAATACTTATGCCCAGTAAAGGACTCCATCCACGAGGAGTTTTTTAGGATCATATTTTCCGCAGCCACCTAGTTCTCCGTCTGGTTTTTTGAAATAATGCAGCACCATGACTAACTTATCGTGATCATAGTACTTATCAATTTTGCTTCGTGTGCCTCGCTCTTGGTTGCTTTGCGAACTTGCTGGTTCGTTGTATGCATTTACCTTGCGTAACTCTGCGATTTTTGATGGGTACCCGCCCTCATTGCTATTGAACTTGTCTTGCAGCTCGCGTGGAGTTATTCTAACTGTAGGAATACTGGTCATGACTACCGCAAGGAAAATTCGAGAAGAGCTTGCCCGCTATTTATCTGGCGAGCTTGATTACAATTCCTTCCAGGACTGGTTTCTAGTAGTCTCTCTTGGCGAATTTGGTGATTCTGAGTCTTTTGATCTAAGCAACAAAATTGAGGGACTGATGGCCGAAGCTTCCCACATGGGATGGGTTGAATCAGGCTTGAAAAGCGAACTCTCAAAAGCAGCCTGTATGCTTCCTTCAAGCAACTTGGGATGGTCGAAGTTTGGCTACGCTCCCGAAGTTGAAACTCGCAAATTAGAGCGCTGATCGAAATTATGTTTGGTTCGGGCAAGAAAACAGTTTTGAGACTTAACACAGCTTGGTCTTGTTAATTATTACCCAAATGAGACAAACCCCGCTCAACCCAAGCGGAACTTGCGACCATCTACGGTAAACTCAATCCCTTCCCCAATCGCCAAAAACGAGATCTGCTTCTTTCCCGTTAGGCTAAACGCTGCGGGCATTACTATGGGGAACTTGGCGTGCCTGGTTTGGCGGATTATGGGGTTGTGCTCCTTTTCCCCAAACGTCCTGGATCGCCAACCGTCAAAGGCAAACTCCGTATCACCGGCTAATTGCAGACAGGTGCTCTTGCCAATTTGAAAGATTCCCGGCTGCACTAAAACCACATCAGACCCGGCGTGCCAAATCTGTTCTACATCGTGTTCCAAAACATCTTGCGACAAAGAATCGCCCGGCGCAGTTACAGTGGCATCGATAAGATCGCAGATCAATATCAGACCTTCGCGCTTGCGGAATAATAATCGACGACGATGGCGAAAGCCTTTGTAGCGGCATTCTGCCACTACAAAATCTTCTTCGTCTGACGCCTTGAACTCCAGCAGCTCCACATCAGGACGCCCATCCCAGGCAAATGGACCGGCGGGAATTGCCTGATCCTGTCGGTCGATCTGAACTGTGTTGTGCGCCCCAGTGCCGCGAAAGCGGTCCCGCTGAGCTAAATCACCAACGTAGGTAAATGTTCCGGCGTCCACCAGGATTTCTTCGGTACCTTTGCGCAAGGTGAAACTCAAAGCATCGGCATGACTGTGGCCGCCGGTCCAAGGTCCAAAGGGTCCAACATCGAAAAGTAGATGGACATCGGCCCAAGTGGACGAAACCATGCCAGTCTTGCGAAATACTCGTGACGGCCTGGGCCCGGTGGGATTGGGCTTTGTTAAAACTTTCTTCCCCAGCCACCACACAGCTTGGGGCAGCAAATCATCGTAATCATGGGCCAAATCGATCTTCAGCAACTTGGCGCAACTGGCAAGAGTTGCCCTGCCGAACTGATCTCGTGGGCCATAAGGGTGGAAAAAACGGCCACCGTCGTCATCGCCGAAGAACGAAAGCTTTCTGGCTGGTCCTAACAACGATTCCAAGTACTCGGCCATTTTGGTTAGCTTTGCGGCATAAGGATTCGAATCGCACAGAACTGCGTGGAACAAAAACATGTCGACGGCATACACATGATAGTAAGTGGACTGTTCAAAATGAGCGCCATCTTCCAACACTTGCCGATCCATTTCCTGCTGGACGATTCTGCCGCCTAGTTGCACCCAGCGGGCCGATTGCTCCCATCCGGGAAAGAGTGTACCGACGGCATGAAGCGCCACTGCCTCCCCTAATAAATGGGTGTTCGGTGAGAAATAGATAGAAAGATTTTTCTCCAGGTGGCAACCGTGTTGAAACAATCCATGAGCCAATTTTTTACGAGTTTCAACATCGAATTTATCGCGTCCTAAATGCAGCAGCCAGACCCAGCTTAAAGCGCGGAAGGCTACTTCCAGGGCACTGGTCCAGTTAATGCCGCTGGCGTAAGCATTCTGGGTAAACCAGCTTTCGAGCTGACTGTTAATTTCTTTCCAATACTTATCGTCACCGCTGAACAGACCGGCCTGGGCTAGCAATACCAGATGCTGATGCCGATTCAATTCCCAAATATTTTTGTGATCCCCGGCACGAGAAGCGTCCAAATATGGGGTGAAGCGGAAGTAGCGCTGCTTGGTTTCGAGGCTGCTTGCGTAATCGCGCCGCCATTGAATTTCTGGTCCAGTGTCAACAATGCCACCCAATAGAGGGAAACGGTGTTGCAGGATCTGATCGGCGATGGCAAGGATTTCCTTCTCAAACTCAGTCCCCCGCAAAACCTCAACAATGTCCTTGGCCGGGGGCAGCAGTGGACGCATGACTACGGGTAAAGCCACTGGCTGCCGGAAGTAGGAATGAAGGTTGAATACTTCCTGCCGCAAACGAAATTGGATCTCTGCTGAACTACGCTTGCGCGGCATGAATAGAGCTCTGCGATAATTGAAATATGGTCAAATTTGCTTCCTTCAGTAACCGCGCCGATCTATGTGCGGCATAGCGGGATACGTCCTTAAAAATGGTGAGGCCCGGGAAAACGTTGTGGACGCCATGTGCAAATCCATTGTGCACCGCGGCCCAGACGATCAGGGGATTTACATGGATGGCCCGTGCGGCATTGGTATGCGCCGCCTTAGTATCATCGATTTGTCCACCGGACATCAGCCCATCCCCAATGAAGATCATAGCTTATGGATCGTCTTCAACGGTGAAATCTATCAATATCGGGAATTGCGGGAGACATTAGCCAAGCAAGGGCATCAATTTCGAACAGCCAGCGATACTGAAGTAATTTTGCACCTCTTTGAGCAAGAGGGAGTTGCTGGCATCAACAAATTACGGGGGATGTTTGCCTTCGCCATTTGGAATAGCAAAACGCGAAAGTTGCTGGTGGTGCGGGATCGGTTTGGCAAAAAACCCCTATATTATGCCGATACAAACGAAGGTTTCTATTTCGGGAGTGAATTGAAATGTCTGCGAACGGCGGGCGTCACACTGGAATTGGACAACGAAGCGATTCGGCAATATTTTCAATTTTCCTATATTCCAGATCCGTTGAGCCCTTACAAATCAATTCGAAAATTGGCCCCTGGCTCATGGCTGATGTACGATGCCAACAATGGTTCCGTTGAACAAGGCAGCTACTGGAAACTACCTTATCCAGCAGAAACGGATACTTCGGGTACAACCGAGGCACAGTGGCGCAGTAAGATTCGGGAAACATTTGATGAGTCCGTGCGCATCCGCATGATTGCCGATGTTCCTTTGGGTGCATTCCTCAGCGGAGGCATTGATTCCACGTCAGTCGTAGCATCAATGGCCAGCAACACCAAGGATGCGGTGAAGACCTTTTCCATAGGCTTTGAGGAATCGGAGTTCAATGAACTGCCCTGGGCTAAACAGGTGGCGCAACAGTACAACACGGAGCACCATGAAATTCTGGTGAAGCCGAATTCCATTGAGCTGATCAACAAGCTGGTGGACTCCTTTGACGAACCCTTTGGTGATGCCTCAGCCATTCCCACATACCTGGTGAGCGAGTTCGCCGCGCGCCATGTGAAGGTGGCTTTGACGGGGGACGGTGGCGACGAACTATTCGCCGGGTACGAAAGTTTTTTCCTCATCGATAGATACCGCAAGTTAGATAAGATTCCCCAATGGATGCGCGGGGCCATGTCTAAAATGGCTGACCAACTGAGCTATTCGGCCTATGGGAAAAACTTTCTTCGGATGGCTTCCAGGGCAACACCGCTGGAACGTTATTTTGAGTTGAATTACACGCCATTTTATCTACGACAACAACTTTTGACTCCAAAGTGGATGGAACCGGCGGACGCCAGCTATATCAATCGGACATTTGCTAATTGTCTGGCACCCAACGGGGCTGACATTTTGACGCATGCGTTGTACTTTGAAGCCACTGCAAAACTTACTGGGGACATGCTGGTTAAAGTAGACCGTATGTCGATGGCGAATTCCTTGGAAGTGCGCTGCCCGATGTTGGATCACAAATTGGCTGAACTGGCGGCGCAGATTCCGCCGTCGTTAAAAATGCGTAACGGCAAGGGGAAAGCGATTCTGGTGGATGCAGTGGGGGACAGGCTTCCACCGGACTTGTTAACTCGTCCCAAGAAAGGCTTTGGAATGCCCTTATCGTTGTGGTTCCGAGGCTCATTGAAAGAATTTTTATGGGACCACATGACGAATTCAACATTGGTGGATCGGGGCATTGCTTCGGGCCCTTTTATTCGTCAGTTATTGGAAGAGCACGATTCTGGTCGCAGAGATAATAACCATTGGCTGTGGACGCTACTGATGTTGGAACTGTGGTTCAGAAAATTCTGATCCGCTTGCAGGGCAGGCTGCTAAAATAATAGTTTATTGGAGGATTCTGGAAAGCATGGCAGCATTACACCGGCGCAAGTCGATTGCAGTGAACGTAGGCGGCGTCTGGGTTGGCGGGAATCATCCAATTGTTGTCCAATCGATGACCAACACCGATACAGCTGACACCACATCCACTGTGAACCAGGCAATGGCGCTGGCCCAAGCAGGGTCTGAATTGGTGCGCATAACGGTGAACTCGGAAGCTGCGGCCAAGGCTGTACCGGTGATTGCTGAAACACTGTATCAGTTCGGAGTGAAAGTTCCGTTGGTCGGCGATTTTCACTATAACGGTCACCTGCTGCTGAAGAAGTATCCTGACTGCGCCAAGGCACTTGCGAAATATCGCATTAATCCAGGCAATGTAAACATTGGCAAGAGCCATGACAACAACTTTCGGGACATGATTGAAGCGGCCATTTTGTACGACCGTCCGGTGCGCATTGGCGTCAATTGGGGTTCGCTTGACGGCGCTCTGCTCACCCGCATGATGGATGAGAACAATCTACTGGACGAACCGTTGGATGCCCGTGCGGTGACGCTGAACGCCATTGTTGAATCTGCGGTGATGTCGGCCAAAGCTGCCGTGGGTCACGGCTTGGCTGCTGATAAAATCATCATCAGTGCCAAGGTAAGCGGTGTTCAGGATTTGATTGAAGTTTACCGGCACTTGGCGTCGCGTTGCGATTTTGCGTTGCATGTGGGGCTTACAGAAGCTGGTTTGGGAGCGAAGGGCATTGTTGCTTCTACTGCTGGAATCGGAGTGTTGTTGCAGGAAGGAATCGGCGATACCATCCGCGCTTCACTTACTCCGTTGCCCAACGGAGACCGTCGTGAAGAAGTGCTGGTATGCCAGCAGATTTTGCAGTCCCTTGAGATTCGTAGCTTTAGTCCGCAGGTAACGGCATGCCCTGGCTGTGGCCGAACCACCAGCACTTTCTTCCAGGAAATGGCCGACGATATTCAAACCTACTTGCGCACACAAATGCCAATTTGGAAGCAAAAGTACGTTGGTGTTGAGGAAATGAAAGTAGCTGTTATGGGCTGTATTGTAAACGGTCCTGGCGAATCTAAACATGCCAATTTAGGCATTTCCCTTCCCGGTACTTTTGAAGAGCCTGTGGCACCGGTATACGTGGATGGCAAGATGTACAAGACATTGCGAGGGGACCGAATTGTGGCAGAATTCAAGGATATTCTGGACAAGTATGTCGATTCGCACTACGCAGTGGAACAGCCAGTCAGCTTGGCTTCTGTTTGATCTGAAGCGGTCTTAATTTATAATTTCTTGACGGCACCGAAAGCGGCAAAGTTGGAGTTTTTGTGGAGTACTTCCAGACTTGAGAAACCGACTTCGCGCAGTTTATCCAGTTGAAAGATGAGGGACCGAGGGCTGTCTTCCTTTTCGATATAAGCGAATACCTGATCGCGATAGGCATCGCTTTTGAATGCGGAAAGATACTCCCCGTAACGTCGCCACATGATTTGGTGGACGGGGCCAAGTTCGTGATTCACCATGTCAAAGATCCAGAATCCACCGCCAGGGCGGAGAGCAGCATGTACCTTTTCAAACACGTCTAACCATTCTTGCTCTGTTCTTAAATGATGCAGCACTGCTGCGGCTAGCACGATGTCGAAACTGGCTGGGGCTAACTGCAATTGACGGATGTCACTTTGGATGCAAGTGACTCCGTGGCCGATGCGATTGGCTGCGCGATCCAGCATGGGCTTACTGAGATCGACCAGGGTGACTTCGATAGATGGAAGCCGTTGCCGAAGTTTCAAGGAGAAGTTCCCTGCCCCGCATCCGATATCGAGCATGGCTGTTGCTTGCGGTGTGACGATTGCGGCAGATTCGGTGATGAGGTCCATGGCCAATGCTGCATCGACAGTTGCGGACTGGCCGGTTTCCAGGTTGGAAAACCGTTCCACGTCGTTATCGAAGCGAGTACGGATTTCATCGACAGTCGATTTTGAGTTCATTGTCTGATTGTCTCAAGCTAGAATGACGTAATGCACCTTACCAATCTTCAAATCCAACTTGCTGCGCGGCCGATAGGATTCCCCAAGCTCACAGACTTTCAGGCGGTGGAAACGGCTAATCCGGTGCCAGCCGACGGGGAACTACTTCTGGAGACCTTGTGGCTGTCTGTTGATCCATATATGCGTGGAAGAATGAGCGATGCTAAGTCCTACGCTGAGCCTGTAAAACTGGGCGAAGTAATGGTGGGGGGCACGGTAAACCGGGTTGTGGAATCGAAGGCAGACGGGTTCAAGGCGGGGGATATTGTGGCTGGATTTTCAGGTTGGCAGCGCTACGCCATTGCCAATCCCAAACAGCTAAGAAAGCTTGATCCTACGCTTGCTCCCATATCAACTGCCTTGGGAGTTGTGGGCATGCCGGGCTTGACCGCTTATTTCGGATTGCTGGATGTATGTGATCCAAAGGCTGGAGAGACGGTTGTAGTTTCCGGTGCGGCCGGTGCAGTGGGGTCCATTGTGGGACAGATCGCAAAGATTAAAGGCTGCCGAGTGGTGGGCATTGCAGGCACCGACGAGAAAGTGAAATGGCTGGTAGAAGAGGTGGGGTTTGACGCCGCTTACAACTACAAAGACACATCGAATCACTTAACAAAACTGCGTCAACTCTGTCCGAATGGAATTGACGTTTACTTTGACAATGTGGGTGGTGTGATTACGGATGCCGCCATGATCCACATGAACGTTCATGCCAGAGTGGCGATTTGCGGGCAGATCTCACAGTACAATTTGGAGCAGCCGGAAATGGGTCCAAGGATGCTGGGAATGTTGATCGTGAAGAGGGCCAAGGTGCAAGGATTATTGGTAACCGATTACATGGCCCGTTGGGGAGAAGGGACCAAGGAATTAGGCGGATGGTTGAAGGCCGGGAAATTGAAGTATGAAGAGACGATTGTAGACGGGCTGGAAAAAGCTCCGGAAGCTTTTCTGGCGATGTTGCGCGGGGAAAACACTGGAAAAATGCTGGTTCGGGTTGAAGGGAATTGACCAGTGGTCTGTACTGTGTAATTATTCATAGTATTGAATAAACATACAATCATTGCTGCTAGAGATTTAAGAAGTGATTTGGATTTGAGCACAGCAGAGTTGCGCGCGCTTTTGAAGTTGGCGGGTGAGGTGAAGGCCAAGCCCATGGACTTTAGAGATGATTTGCGCAGTAAATACGTAAGTCTGCTTTTTGAAAAGCCCTCGTTGCGAACGAGGTTAACTTTTGAGCTTGCGGTTAAGCAACTGGGCGGAGATGTGGTGGTGAGCATCGGGATGATTGGGGAACGCGAGCCGGTGTCTGATATGGCTCGGAATCTGGACCGATGGACGCAGTGTATAGTGGCCAGGGTGTTTTCGCAACAGACGATTGACGATTTAGCAGTGTGGTCGAAAGTTCCGGTGATCAATGCATTGAGCGACCTTTACCATCCCTGCCAGGCATTGGCGGACATGCAGACAATTACGGAGCGCTTCGGAAGTTGTGAAGGAAGAAAACTGGCCTATGTCGGCGATGGCAACAATGTAGCGCACTCGTTATTGCTGTCAGGAACTCGATTGGGAATGCATGTTTCGGTAGCTACTCCGATAGGATTTGAACCGAATGCGGATGTGGTGGGGAAGGCTCGCACTTTTGCAGACGGAACAGGTGGATCGGTAACGGTTACGAATTCGGCGATGGAAGCCGCGGATGGAGCAGACGTGGTTTATACAGACGTCTGGGCGAGTATGGGTCAGGAAAAGGAAGCAGAGGAACGAAAGAGAGTTTTTGAGCCCTATCAGGTGAATTCAGGGCTGATGAGTGGTGCTAAGAAGGACTCTATTTTCTTACATTGTCTACCGGCCAAACGTGGGCAGGAAGTGACGGATGAAGTTATGGAATCGGCTCAATCGGCGATTTTTGATCAGGCGGAAAACAGGTTGCATGCGCAGAAGGCGTTGCTGCTTATGTTGATGTGTTAGTGGGTCAAGGGATATTCGAATGAAATTATGGGGCGGAAGGTTTGAGACTGGGCCATCGGAAGTGTTTGAGCGCTTTAGCGGTTCGTTGCATTTTGATCGTAAGTTGATTGGTGCGGACATTCGCGGATCGCAAGCATTTGCCAGAGCACTGGAACAAGTGGGTATTCTGACGGCTGAGGAGCGGGCAACGTTGGTGTCAGCGTTTGATGAATTGCTGAAGGAATCGTCAATTGCAGCCTTTTACGAAGGGGCTACCGATGAAGATGTCCACACGCTGGTTATCCGAAAGCTGAAAGAGAAGACCGGTGGATTGGCGGATAAAATCCACACGGGGCGCAGCCGGAATGAGCAAGTTTCGTTGGATGTCCGCTTATGGCTGCGTGGGGAAATTGACAGTTGCCGTTCGCTATTGGTGGACTTTCTTGCAGAGCTGCTGCGATTGGCGCGGACCTACGAGACAGCGGTGATCCCAGGCTATACGCATCTTCGGCGAGCCCAGCCAGTATTGTGGGGCCATTATTGTTTGGCTTATTTCGAGATGTTTTCACGGGATTTGGAGCGCTTGGAGCAGGCTAGAGCCCGAGTGAATTTGTTGCCGTTGGGAAGTGGCGCGTTGGCGGGATCGGGCTTTCCTTTTGACCGGGAAGCGATTGCGAAGGATTTGGAATTTGCAGGGATCACCAGGAATAGTATGGACGTTTCCGGAGATCGGGATTTTGTGCTGGACTTCATGTATGCGGCATCCACTACGATGTTGCATTTGAGCCGGTTGTGCGAAGACTGGATACTTTATTCGAGTGAAGAGTTTGGCTGGATGGAGTTGGGAGATGGGGTGACTAGCGGATCTAGCCTGATGCCGCAGAAGAAGAATCCAGATTCGTTGGAGTTGATTCGCGGCAAATGTGGTCGTGTTTGGGGCGATTTTAATTCTCTCTATGTGACCATGAAAGGTCTGCCGATGACCTATAACCGAGACATGCAAGAAGACAAGGAACCATTGTTTGATTGCGCCTATCAGTTGGCTGGTTGTTTAGAAATGATTCGGGGTGTGACAGCTACTGTGAAGCTGCATGCAGCGGTTCCAGCGGCGGCGGCGGAAGAGAGTTGGGCGGTAGCTACAGATTTGGCTGAAGCGCTGGCCAAGGCTGGAACCCCATTCCATCAGGCACATAAAATTGCCGGTCGATTGGTTTTGGAAAGCTTGAATTCAGGAAAGAAACCAGCGGACTGGACAGCCGAAGAGTTGGTAACGTTTGCGCCAGAATTTCGGCCAGAAATGGTGAAGTTGATGCAGCCTACTGAAGGAATGAAGAGTCGGCAAGTAGTTGGGGGAACGGCTCCTGTTCGAGTGTCGGAAGCGCTGGCGGCTGCGGAGGCAAGTTTGTTGGGATATCGGAATACCGTATGAAGGCGTTCCGCCATGGTCAAATCCTAAAGCTGATTCGCACTAAGCGAATTCAGACGCAGGATGAATTGGCTCAGGAATTGGCGGTATTGGACGTGGAAGCCACGCAAGTGACACTTTCACGCGATATACGAGAATTGGGTTTGGTGAAAACGGTTGAAGGGTATCGCGAGATGAATGCAGTATCGGAAAGAGCGGCTCCTGATTTGAGTATGCTGATCAGCGAGTTTTTGCAGGATGTCCGGTTGGCGCAAAATCTGATTGTGATTAAGACAACACCGGGCGGGGCAAACTCAATGGCAGTGGCACTGGATCAAAGCGGTTGGCCGCAGATTGTGGGAACCGTTGCTGGAGATGATACGATTCTGGTGATAACGGCAGATAACAAAGCAGCAGCAGAGTTACGGCAAACAATCATCAACCTTACACGATAGAACATGACCGCATCCAAATTAGGAAGACGCGAGTTTTTGGGGGCACCTGCATTACTTTTGCAAGGGCGCGCGGGCAAGATTCGCGCAGGTGCTGCGACCACAAATATTACTCCATGGTTAGGGCTTTCTTTAGCCGGTTATATGAACGACCGGAAGGCAGCATATATCCATGATGAACTTCATGTAAAGGCGATTGCGTTGGACAATGGACGCACTCGGTTGGCCATAGCCATTGTTGATTCGTGTGCTGTTCCGCGAAGTATTTTTGATGCGGCGAAGGAAGAGATCCATCAGCACACGGGAATTCCAATTGCCCAGATATTAACAGCGGCGACGCACACTCATTCGGCACCGGCGGCGGCCCACCTGTTTCAAAGTGAACCGGACCCAGCTTACACGCGCTTTTTGACAACTCGAATCGCCGATGCGGTGCGCCTTGCGGTGACCAGACTGGAACCAGCAAGGATTGGATACGGAGTTGGCCGCGAGGATCGGCTGGTGTTCAATCGGCGATATGTGATGAAGCCGGGATCGATACCCTTAAATCCATTTGGGAATGAAGATCAGGTGTTGATGAATCCACCAGCGGGGAATGACAACATCATCCAATCGGCGGGACCGATAGATCCGGATGTGACGTTGCTGGTGGCGGAATCAACTGAAGGAAAACCGATTTTCGCATTGTGCAGCTATGCGCTGCATTACGTGGGTGGACATCCAGCGGCGCATGTAAGTGCAGACTATTTTGGGTCTTGGGCAGCGGCGATGCAGAGGATGGCAGGGGCCACTTTCGTTCCAATTCTGGCAAATGGTTGTTCAGGAAACATCAACGGGGTTAATTTTCTGAAGCCATCGCGAACTTGGCTACCCTATGAACAAATGGGCGCATATGCGGATATTCTGGCGGCTGAGGCTTTCCGAACGTGGAAATCGTTGCAGTGGGAAGACACTGTGGAACTGAATGGCAGCGTGGAGGAAATTGAATTCGCCACACGGCAAGCTAGTCCAGCCGAGCTGGAGACGGCAAAGAAACTGTTGACTGCAGAAGGTGCCATTCCGGTGGGTGGATATAAGAGAAGAGATGCAATCTATGCCAGGGAATCGCAGTTGTTGGCAAGTGAGATTGGCACGCGTGTGAAGTCCTTGGTACAAGGGTTGAAGATTGGAAACTTGGGGATAGCAACCATGCCGGGCGAGGCTTTTGTGGAGTTGGGACTTGCCGTAAAACAGGCCAGTCCTTTTGGGACCACGATGATGATTGAACTGGCCAATGATTACCGGGGCTATATTCCAACGGAGCAGGCATTTGCCGTTGGCGGGTACGAAACGTGGCGGGCAAAATCGAGTTATTTGGATGAAAAAGCCGGGGGCCGATTGGTGAAGTCGGCCTTGGCTCAATTGGAGAAGGTAGCCCGTTAAAGCTATTTGCCTTTGCTGGATTCTGATTTTAGACGTCCCGCATCTCTTAGTGCGCGACGGAGAAGAAACTCGATGTGAGCGTTGAGGCTGCGCATATCATTGTCAGCCCACTTTTTCACTTGATCGAGAATCTTTTCATCAATCCGTAGAAGGAATGGTTTCCTTTCAGCCATCTGGTTATTGATACAACGTGCCTGCGTTCACAACTGGTTGAACCGAGCGTTCTCCGCAGAGAACTACCAACAAATTGGACACCATGGTGGCTTTGCGTTCTTCGTCCAATTGAACGACGTTATTTCTAGACAGCCTCTCCAGTGCCATTTCAACCATGCCTACGGCGCCTTCAACGATCATCTTGCGGGCGGAAATAATGGCTGAGGCCTGTTGGCGCTGCAACATAGAAGCGGCGATTTCCGGCGAGTAGGCAAGATGGCTGATACGGGCATCGACAGTTTCGACACCGGCAACTTGCAGCCGCTCATGTAACTGATCTTTGAGGTGTGCGGATACTTCTGAGGCGTTGGCACGCAGCGAGAGATCGCCTTCGACGTGAGCATCGTAAGGGTAAGCAGTGGCCATGCTACGCAGAGCCGCTTCGCTTTGAACTTTCACATAATTTTCGTAATCATCAACCTGAAACGAAGCTTCGGCAGAGTCAACCACTTTCCAGACAACGACGGCGGCAATCTCAATGGGGTTGCCATCCTTGTCATTCACTTTCAAGTGAGTGGTTTCAAAGTTACGAACGCGCAATGAAATTGGCTTCTTGGCGTAGAACGGATTGGCCCATTGAAGACCGGCTGTTTTGACCGTTCCTTTATATTTTCCAAACAGAGTGAGAACAATGCCTGTGTTCGGTTGCACGGACATGAAACCTGGGATTAGAAGGACGAACAGTCCAAAGCCCAACATGCCATAGAAGACGCCTAGGGGCGCACCTTCACCGTGCCCTTTAGCAGACGAAATAACGCTAGCGATGGAACCGATTAAGATTCCGAATTCTACAAATATCATCACCAGCCCTGGTAGGGCGGTGGTTCCAAGTTCTTTCATGACGATGAGTCTCCTTTATTGGATATCGTTATGATATCACTTTGATATCTTTTTACAAGAGGACCTTTTAAATACTTTTTCAGTCTGCAGGAGACACAACTCTCTTGCGCGGCAGGAGGAAGCGCAGCGTCAAATAGTTAACCAGGCACAGTGTAGCGGCGATGTGATACATACCGAAGCCTACTGCGGCGCCAACGATTCCGATGTTCCAGATACTGGCGGCAGTTGCGGTACCACTGACGGCACCCTTATCTTTCAATATTGCGCCACCACCAACGAAACCGATCCCTGTAACCAAGCCTTGGAGAATACGGCTGTAGGCGTCGGGAGTGGCACCGGTAAGGTTGGTTCCAATCATGGCTAGACCACAACTACCGATGGCAACGATGGGAAAAGTGCGAATGCCTGCGGAACGATCCTCCTGCTCACGGTTCCAACCGATGGGGAAGGCCAAAGCATAAGCGATAGCCAGATGAAACATATCATTTGCCATGGAAGAAACGGTCATGGCGATGCTGAGAGTATCGTGGAGCATTAATTAAACAGTTTATACCCATTTTTACGATGTTTTTGGGATGAGTTGGTGATCACGCTGATGGCGTTCACAAGCGAAAGTGCGACTATATTTCCTTTTTTGTCAAACACTTCCGAAGTTGGTGCCTGCGGTTCCGCAGGATGTAGCAGTTAGTGTGTAGGTGGAAGTAGCGAAGTGGCCAGCCGTTTTGGAAGCAAGGCGATGAGAGGAAACAATATTGACAAAGAAAACAACCAGGCCTACGGTGAAGCCAAAAGCTAAGAGCCCAAAGAAAGCAGCGAGCAAAGTGATACTGCAAAAATTACTCAAACGGGCGAATGAGGCGTTGGATAAAGAAGACTGGAAAATGTCTTTGGCAGACCTTATCCGCTTATTGCAATGGCAAGAACAGACGGGAGAAAGCGAACAAGCCAGGGAGATTGAGGTTCGATGGGTGGAAGAACTGAAGTCGAAAGATCGGGAATAATTCAGCGGGCCATCCAATACCGGAGCCTGCCTTCTCAAAAACTGTTCCACAACTCAAAGGCGCGATTCAAGGGCTTTTCCGGACCAATTGGATCAGGAAAGAGTCAAGCGCTGGTGCAGGAAGCGATCCGGTTGAGTTACCTAAACTCGGGCAGGTTGGGGTTGATAGGTGCACCCACTTACCCGATGCTGCGGGATGCGACGTTAGCGCAATTGACGGAAGTGTTGAAGGAAAATGATCTACCCTTCGATTTCAATAGGAGTGAGTTCTTCATCACGATGAAGGACACGGGCTCAAAGATTTTGTTGCGCTCCCTGGACGAATTTGAACGACTACGCGGAACGAATTTGGGGATTGCTCTGACAGCAATCCTGCCTTGACCATCTGTGAGGTGATTCGGCTGACAAAGCCCTTCCCGAGCCCAGATGCTCGGACTAACTCTCGGTGTGACATGGGTTGTGGATGTTCGACAAGAAGGCATCGAGCGATTCGTGATGCCTTCGGGGCGAATATCCCTCCGGGCCTCCCGGGTCGCTGAGAGCGATTCTTTCGCCCCTCGACATGGATGTAGAGCCTTGGCCCAAGAACGTTCGCGTTGCCGCTCAGGTCGAACCATGACAATTCAGCGTCGTCGCAGAGTTGCTTGC
>JANMWO010000138.1:0-2732 GCA_031394025.1 Acidobacteriota bacterium | reverse complement strand
CAGAGTATGGGGGCACACCGATGCTCTGCGTAACGTGTTACTTTGCGGTGGATCAATTGGGGAGCACACGAGCGGTGACGGACGGGGCAGGCGGGGTCGTTGAACGGCATGATTATCTGCCATTTGGTGAGGAGATCTATGTGGGTGTTGGAGGGCGGACGGATGTGACGACCACGATGAAGTTCTTGATTCCGAATGAAGCAGATACGCTAACGCAGAAGTTCACAGGTCAAACGAGAGATGCGGAATCGCGATTGGATTACTTTGGCGCTCGATACATGTCGAGTGCTCAGGGGCGCTTTACATCGCCGGATCCACTGATAATCCACCCGGATCGTTTGTCGGAACCGCAGCGGCTCAACCTGTTCGTTTATGCGCGGAACAACCCACTCCGTTATATAGATCCGAATGGACTTGACGATATCAGCTATGATCAAGCTGGGAATGAGACTGAACGAGTGAAGCGAAGCAAGTGGCATAACTTTTGGTCTGGTGACACATGGAAGTTGTATGCTGATAACGGAAACGAATACACACTGGACAGCGCCTTGAAGCCTCTGCAAGATGGGCAGCGCTATCAGATTGTTTCGGCTGATGCGACAAAGCAAGCCTTGGGCGGTTTTCTGGCGAACCGGGCGAACGGTTTCAACAGAAATGCAGGGATGGGTGAGGTTATTTCCAAATCTCCAAGTGGAGCCGAATGGGACTTCAAGAGACAGGCGCTCACTCCCGGGCAAAATCGAACTTCTTTGTTTGAATACGGGAGCGGCGGTCTGTATCATGCCGACTACATAGGAAATATCGCTTGGGGCTTCATCATGGCGTCTTTCGGGTACCCAGAGAGCTTCTCTAAGGCGGGAGCCGGTGCATATCAGGGTTACGAGGCAGCGCGTGGACGAACCGGCGTCGGAAACTGTTTCAGTTCGTATTGCGATGATCCACGGGATACCGAGGCGATTGGTCGGGGCTATTCCCTTTGGCGTAACTCTGTGTATCCGAGCTTTCTACCGGCTTTTGATCCACGGATACTAAAGCCTTAATGGCGGTTGTCGAATATGAAATTACACATATCAGTTCTGACGATGATTATAATTTGGGGCATTCTTCTTACCGGCTGCCGAGACCGATACTTCTCAGATCGTGGTGCCGCTGTTAAGTATCTAGAAGCACATGAACAGGAGTTTGAGAGGGTGGCCGAGGCTTGGGCCATGGGCGTGCCTCATCATCCCACTATTTTCTGTAATTTCGACACTGGCAGTTATAGATGGGGTAAGACTTTCATCAGAAAGGTTGCAGACGGTTTTACTGTGGAAGACGATGGAAAAAAGGATACTGCTCATACCATAGTTGAAGCGAGTAAGTGGGCAGGTGTTCCCTACACGTCCCTGACTTATTGGGTAGATGTCACTGCGCATAACAAAATCTATTGCATCCAAGATAATTCAGACTCCACCGTGCAGATTATGCTTGCTGGTTCCGAATGGAGTCCGTACGGCTTTCGCTATGCTGCCAAGAACAACGATGGTGGTCTTAAGGCACTTACTTTTTACTCTAGACAAGGGGGAATGGATAACTCGGATAGACGAATGGAGCCGATTTTAGGACGTTGGTTCTATTTCGAAGCGAAAAGGTAGTCTGCGGGAATTGCGGAAATTGCTGGACAAACGAATTATTTCCAGAATCTTAACTCTCTTAAAAATATGGGACGTGACCTCCATTCGGCCCAATTAAAGCTACCCTCTTCGCGTACTTGCAATCGCGGGCGCCAGCAGTCAGAACCTGAGAATATCTGTCCCGTTCGGGTCAAATCGCCTAACAAATTTATGCGTTCCCGCCCCATCTGCAATAACATTTCCATTCCTTTCAACAATCCACCCACCAACCTGTCCCGCACACTGAAACATCTGTGCCATTCTTGTTCCAGGAGAGAATCACCGGGTTAAACCAAAGTGTCCTATTAAATTAAAAATAAAACGGAAGATTCGCAGCACTTCGGTTAAACAGAAGTGCGATTGAAACCCTTGTCACGATACTTGTTCATCCCCCGATTGTGGCTGCAGGACAGCGGCTAGCAGCTCCCTGACTTCCACCTCACGGTCCCGTGCCACTTGTAACTGAAGCCATTTCTGGACGGATGGGCCAATGTCATTCATCAGCGTTGTGATTCCATTCAAGACTGAAAAAGGGATGTCCGCTTCTTCCAGCGTTCCTTTCGCCAATGCGAATGCAAACGGATCGTTGGTATCCAGAACCACCACCAGTTGCAAATTGGGTTCAGACAAATCTAGAAGTTTCGGTATGGATCCGGCTACTAAAGGGACTTGGCAATCCGAGCATTCTGTAAATCCTTCCCGATACGTGACGCGGCATTGGGGACAATACATGGGGCCCTCCAGGCTGGTTTCACCTTAGCATGATCCCCCGTATCCGATACAATCAGGGTCATGAATCGAAGAAACCTTGCCGCGCTCCTCCCCATCTTTGCCACCGCCACCGCCTCCGCTGCCGACCGCAAAACGCTAATCAGTCAGACCTATCGTTTTGAAGATCTGCTGGTGAAAGAAAATGGTCAGAACCATTCTCGCGACGTGTTGGATGGCCTCACATTATCCGGATTTCATATCGACCTGCATCAGACTGAACTGGGCCCAGGCATGGCTCCGCACGCTTCTCATCATCACGCTCACCCGGAACTGCTGATGCTTCGTGAAGGGAGTCTTGAAGTGACGATT
>JANMWO010000489.1:0-2296 GCA_031394025.1 Acidobacteriota bacterium | reverse complement strand
CCGACTATGGTTGGCCCCACCAACAGACGCTCTACTTTCTTTTTTATTACACTCGGCGTTTGCCTGGTGATTCTAGCTATTACGCTCAATATTGGTTGGGTTGTTCCCAATTGGCGCACCGGGGTGATGTATGTATTGGGTGCCATTTTCTTTCCAATCTTCATTGCAGGTCTTGTTCTGAACACCATCTTCCTGGTTCGGGAAATCCGCCGTAATGAACAGCACGATGCGTTTCTCAACGCCGTCACCCATGAACTGAAAACCCCCGTGGCTTCCATCCGGTTGTATTTGGAAACTCTGCAATCCCGCCAACTGGAAGATTTCAAGCGCAAAGAATTTTATCAGATCATGCTGGAAGATACGGACCGTCTGCACGGCACCATTGAACAGGTATTGCGCGCCGGAAGTACTTCCAAGCCAGGGTCGAAGCTGAGTACTTCACGGATCGACATGGCTGTTCTTACCCAGGAATGCCTGGCCTTGGCCCGCACTCGTCATCATCTGCCGCCAGAGTGCCTCAACTATGCACAGAAGTGTCCCAGTGGCGAATCCACCACCGTGATTGGCGACACAGATGAATTGAAAGCGGCGGTGAGCAACTTGCTGGACAACGCCATCAAGTATTCCAGCGGCCAAATCAGAGTGCTGTTGGAATTAACCCGTCCTAGTGAACGGCACATTTCCGTGCGTGTTCGCGATCAGGGCGTGGGCATGGCTCCTGAAGAATTAAAGCACGTTTTCAAGCGTTTTTATCGCATTCCTGGCGCCGTTGCCATGCGCGTGAAAGGCACCGGTTTGGGATTGTTCATTGTGCAATCGGTGGCTAAAAAGCACGGTGGGCGCGTGTTTGCTGAAAGCGAAGGCGTGGGACGCGGCTCCATTTTCACCATGGTGTTGCCCGTAAAATGAGCCGCATCCTAATTGTCGAAG
Organism: Acidobacteriota bacterium; assembly: GCA_031394025.1. Taxonomy (GTDB): domain Bacteria; phylum Acidobacteriota; class Terriglobia; order Bryobacterales; family Bryobacteraceae; genus JANXSF01. Next base: position 1,366 of record JANMWO010000489.1, on the reverse strand, counting down.
ATGAAAAGCACTTGGCCGAAGGGGTCCGCTTTAACCTGGAATTAGAAGGCTTTCAAGTGGCGGTAAGCGACAATGCCGAAGCGGCGCTGAAAATGCTGATCGACAACAAAGAGCCCTTCGACGTGCTGTTGCTGGACGTCATGTTGCCAGGCATGGACGGATTCACCGCTGCCCGTCAGTTGAGGGCTGGTGGATGCTACATTCCCATTCTGATGCTGACTGCCCGCGGTCGTGCTGATGATGTTCTGGAAGGGTTTGATGCAGGTGCCGATGATTACTTGCCCAAACCGTTTGAGTTGAAGATTCTGATGGCGCGCATTCACGGCTTGCTACGCAGGTCGCGGTGGGCGGAAGCGGCTACCCAAACCAGTGATCGTTTTGAAGTGAATGGAAAGACCATCGATTTTGAAGGCCAACAGATCATTGCCGGAGATAAGAAGGCCTCGTTGACGCTGATGGAATCGAACCTGCTTCAGTTTCTGCTGCGCAATGAAGGGAAGGCAGTAAGTCGCAAGCAGATACTGGAATCCGTCTGGGGCGTCAGGGAAGATACGGATACCAGGGCCATTGATAATTTCATTGTCCGGTTGCGGCGCTATTTGGAAGATGATCCCCAGCAGCCGCAGCATTTACAGACAGTTCGCGGCGTGGGATATAAGTTGGTCCAAAAGCTTCGTAAGGAAACGCCCTCAGAATAAAGCGGTATATTGGGATTCATGAAACCCACCCCGTCTGATTGGCCACGGCTTTCCACCGCAATCTATTATGACGACGCCGCAAAAGCGATTGAATGGCTTTGCAATGCATTCAACTTTGAAGTGCGCTTGCGCGTAGAAGGTGATGGTGGCCGCATTGAACACAGTGAGCTGACGTATGGCGAAGCGTTGGTGATGGTGGCACAAAGTGGCCTTAAGCCAGGGAGAGCATTGCATCCTCCTGGTGCCAGCCCTCAGTCCGTTGGCGGAGCGAATACGCAATGCGTCATGTTGTTCGTCGACAGCGCCGATGACCATTGCGCCCATGCCCTCGCCGCTGGAGCGAAGATTGTGGATGAACCAGCACTACATGATTATGGCGAAGATTACTGGGCCGATCGCAGTTATGGTGCAGTGGATTTGGAAGGGCATCTATGGTGGTTTACGCAGCGCGTGCGGAATAAAAAGTGAATATTTAGTGTAATCATCAGCGTTATAATCAAGGAGGAATGTCTAGCCTTGCTCAACCGCGCATAACGTTGCAAGATTACCTCAGCATGGAGGACACTTCTGGATCACTGCATGAATTTTTGGACGGTGAGATCTTTGAAATGGAAGCTGCCAGTTTCCGTCATCAGCAGATCGGCGTACAATTCCTGGGCGCCATCCGG
>JANMWO010000424.1:0-6158 GCA_031394025.1 Acidobacteriota bacterium | reverse complement strand
TTTATCTGCGTTGCATCTGCGTCATCTGCGGACTTTTTAATTCCAGCTAGAACGTGAGTCTTAAGGCCACCTGCAAAATGCGCGGGTCTGACGTGTTGGTTGGAGCCAGGAACGTGGCCACTGGTACGAACACGCGGGTGGCTGCGGTGTAATTAAATGCCGTCTGATTGATTGTCGTAAAGTTCGTCCGATTCAAAGCGTTGAAGGCTTCAAAGATCAGACGAAGTTTGGCGCGTTCTGTATAGATCGGCAGGTCCTTCGACACACGAAGATCGACGGCAGCAAATCCTGGACCTTCAATTGTGTTCCGACCGTAGCCAGGTGAACGATCACTGGCGCGATTACCGTCGTTGTTCAAATCAGCATTCGTTCGGGCTGAAAAGCGGCGTCCGGATTGTGCGCTTCCAATGATGGAAAACTGGTAGCCGCCCAAAATATACTGCGCCGGTTTAGACGCCAGACGATTGGCATAGTTGATATCCCATACAGTGGATACGACAAAGCGGTGTGGGATGTGAGCATCACCCGGACCACGGTCGGCATTGGGGTTCAGCGTATCTTGGGCTACCTTGGCGTCGTCGCTGCCAATGACCACTGAGGTCTGGTCTGGCAGGCTGTCAATGGCCTTTGAGAATGTGTAGCTAGCCTGCAACTGGAAGTTGCGGGAATAGCGTTTGGTGGCTTGGAGGAAGGCACCGTGGTAAACGGAATCGCCGCCGGAATCGTCGAGGGTGATGCGGCCGAAGCTGGGGTTAGGACGACCTGCGGGGTGAGCATAAAAAGAAGTCGCCGTGCCGTTTGCGAAGCTGGCTTGAACCAGTGCGGCGGGAAACAGATTAATGTCCCGAGCTCTGGTTAAATGCACACCGCGAACGCCCAGATAGCCCAGCGTGATAGCCAAATCTTTGCCGATCTGGCGTTCCAGGTTGAAGTTCCATTGATGTGTTTGCGGCTGCACGTAGCCTGGGTCCACCACATAAATATCGGGGGTGCGGCCAATAGTGGGAGGTCCGGCAAGAACAGCCGGATACTTGGGAATTACCGGTGCTTGCACAGCGTTGGCAGCGCTTAAAGTGTAGGTCTGCACTTGAATGCCATTCTGTGAATGAGCCGTGCCGATAAGGATGGTAGCAGTGCGTCCGTAGAAGACACCATAGCCACCGCGGACTACAGTCTTGCCTGCTTCATCTAAACGATAGGCGAAGCCAAAGCGAGGGGCAAGATTGTTTCTATCGCGATTGATGCGCGATGTGTCTAGCTTCGCAGCGGCAAGAAGCGCATCGGGATTCTTTACCAGCGGCTGAGCGTAACTGAATAAGTCGTAGCGAATGCCCAGGTTCAAAGTCAACCGACTGGTTACGCGCCAGGCGTCTTGTGCGAAAAAGGCGTATTCACTGCTGTTTGGGTACGTGGTTGCGCCGTTGGTGCCTGCTCCGGCAAAGCCTTGCACAAAGGTGGATGGTTTGCTATTGGCCCAATCAATCAACGTGTCAAAGGTATAGGCTCCAGAAAAGTTACCAGGAAAGTAATTGGCGATGCGATCAAATTCCAGATCGGCACCCACTTTGAAGGTATGTTTGCCGCGAGTGTAAGAGACGGAATTAATGGCGTTGTACTTTTTCCCATTGGTAAAACGAGGGGAAAAGTTATTGCGTCCAATGGTCAGCAACGTGTTGCCCGATTGACGGATGACAGCTTCCGGATTGGTGGAGTTGGCCTCGCCCGGTGCTTCGTCTTTCAGGAAAATGAAGCGGGAATCAAAGACCATGTTGGCGCCAATCACTTTGGCATATTGCAGCGCCAGATTATCGGTGTTGTTCTGGGCATTGCCCGTATGTTCTGAAGCCGATTGATTGCCAGCGTTCTCAAAATTCTTGCCGGTGAAGCGGTGGTAGTTATAACGAACATTGAACACTTGTGATTTGGGCAGGTTCCAATCAATTTTGATGGTGTTGATGTTGTTTACAAAGCCAGTGGTGTAAGCGTTTTGATACTGCTTCAAGCTGGCCACGGCAGCTTGGGAAACAGCGTCAGTAGGAAGGGTAACGTTGGGTGGAAAGAAGACGGCATTAGGCAACGTGTTGCGCTGGCCATCAAAGTTATAGAAGAAGAATAACGTGTTCTTCTTTATGGGACCGGAAAAGTTACCGCCAAATTGATTGAAGTGATAAGGCTGCTTCAGGCGGCCCACAGAGTTGTTGAAAAACGTATTGGCGTTGAGCGCTTTGTCACGGAAGAACCAGAATCCGGTACCGTGAAAGTCATTGTTTCCAGACTTGGTAATGACGTTGATCACGCCGCCACCAGCGCGACCGGTTTCAGCATTGTAGCCTGCGGAATTCACTTGGAATTCCTGAACGGCTTCTTGCGAGTAAGTGTAGGGATTGCGCACACCGGCGCGACCGGAAGATTGACCGAAGAAAAGATTATTGGAATCGCCACCGTCTACAAGGACGCTATTGGCGGTGCCACGCTGGCCGGCGAAGGATAAATCGCCACCACGAGGATCGCGAACCACACCGGGTGTGAGCACCGTGAAATCAAGAAAATTGCGACCGTTGATGGGAAGATCGCGAACGAACTTTTCGTTTACGGCAGTGGCTGTCTGGGACCGTGTGGATTCAACTAGCGGAAGTTCCCCAGTGACGTTGACAGTTTCCTGAGTAGAGCCGATTTCAAGGGCGACATCTAAAGTAGCCACTGCGCCAACGGCAAGTAAAATACCCGAACGCTTCGCGGTTTTGAAGCCCGGCGATTCAAAGGTTAAATCGTACTTGCCTGGGGTTAAGCGAACCAGGCTGAAATTTCCAGTTTGACTGGTCTCAATCATCCGAGTAAGGCCGGTATCTTGCTTGAGGGCAGTGATTTTGGCACCAGCGATGGAGGCACCAGTTGGATCAGTTACAGTTCCATTGAGGGTAGCGCCGCCGGCTTCCGATTGAGGGAAGGCAGAGGGGCTAAGAAGGAGCGAGAAGAAGAAGGTGGTTACCCTGAGTCTCATATCCTAATTTTATATACATTTTTATGACTTTGGGATGACAAGGGGACGATTTGCTGCGGGAACAGCCTCGTTTACTTTCATTTGCTATCCTAGAGGGATGCCTAGCCTTATTGGCAAGTACCTGCGTGATTTCATCATTGAGCACTTTGACGAAGCACAAGACAGGCACATTGCCGAATCCCGTTTAGCTGATCGGCGTTTGCCCATCAGCGGACTGGAAATGCGACGGGATCTTGGTCTACCTCTGAATCCTATTGCCGCTGAATAAGATTTTCTTGAACTGAAACCAGGATATGTAGTTTTTGGAAATTGGAATGAAAACTTCGCTCGCAAGCGAGCTGGCAGGCGGAATCGCCTGCCCCACATTCGCTAACTTTCACTAGATCTGGAGTTGCGTGGGTGGGGCAGGCAGTTTTGCCTGCCAAGCCCGCCTAGCGGGCTTTTTTCACACCTTCGAGTGCTTCCAACTTTCTTATAACTCACTAAAAAAGCCAGCCCGTGAGGGGCTGGCGGATTCGGAGGTAAATGGATAAATTGATCTATCTGGCGGCGAGCAGTGCGCGCAAATGACGGGCACGTTCGGGCGAGCGGAGTTGGCGAAGGGCCTTGGCTTCTATCTGCCTGATCCGTTCCCTTGTGACATCGAACTCCTGACCGATTTCTTCTAAAGTATGTTCCCGTTCGCAGCCGATACCGAAGCGAAGGCGAATCACCTTTTCTTCTTTGGGCGAAAGAGTCTTCAGAATATTGGCAGTCTCATCACGAACGTTTGATTCAATGACGGCATCCACTGGAGAACCCACCCAACGATCTTCGATTAGATCGCCAAGTGCCGATTCCCCATCACGACCAACTGGGGTTTCCAAAGAAACGGGATCGCGGGAAATTGTCTTCAGCTTCTGGACCTTTTCCACAGGAATGTCCATACGACGGCTGATTTCTTCGTTGGTCGGAGCGCGGCCCAGTTCCTTTTCCAATTCACGAGTGGCGCGCAGAAACTTATTCATACTCTCGTTCATGTGAACAGGAATACGAATGGTTCGGGATTGATCGGCAATGGCGCGAGTGATCGCCTGGCGAATCCACCAAGTGGCGTAAGTGGAAAATTTGTATCCGCGACGATATTCAAACTTATCGGCGGCACGCATTAAGCCAATGTTGCCTTCCTGGATCAAATCCAACAGATGCAATCCGCGGTTAACGTATTTTTTGGCGACGGAAACAACCAGGCGAAGATTGGCTTCAACCAAGTCTTTCTTGGCCCGTTCGGCTTCCGTTTCACCGTGACGAATTACGGTGATGGTATGGCGTAAATCACTGAGAGAAGCACCAGCCAACAACTCGCGACGCTTGATTTCCTTCTTGAGATCGCGAATACGAGCTTGGTTCTGCGCTCCACCGCGCTCTTCCAGACGTCGGTTTTCAATGTCGAGGTGGGTAATTTCCTCCACCGCACGGTCGATTTCCTTACCGAAATGCTTCCACTTGCTGTTGAGAAACGGCATGGCCCGAATGGCCCGGCTCACTTCCACAACGGAACGGGAATACTTACCAATGGCCCGTCGACGGGCTTTTTTGCCTGCGGGAGTCTTGGCTGCTGGACCTTTGATGGCAATCGCCTGCTGCATTTTTTCAGAAAGCTGATGTTGCTTTTTGTGAACGGATGCAATGTCCAGAAACTGTTGCAGGACTTCTTTACGATGTTTGAGGTCGGCGGAACTGCCTTCTTCGCTATCACCCAGATCGACAAAGTTGTCCAGCTCTTCTTCACCCTTGCGGATGGCTTCGGAAAAACCTACCACAAGATTTTGGATAAGCGCGGACCGGCTGATGGCTTTCTGCATGCGAAACTTGCCCCGTTCCATGCGGCGTGCCAATTCCACTTCGCCTTCACGGGTTAAAAGTGGGACGGAACCCATTTCACGTAAGTACACGCGCACGGGATCATCCGTGTAGATGGACTCTTCTACTTGGGCGGTTGCCTGGAAGTCGTCACCCTCGTGAACCTCTTCGGGATGGAAGAAATTCGCTTCCTCGTCGAAAGGCAACCCGAGAGGCTCGGCGGCGTCGGTCAAAAATTGGTCTTCAAAATGATCCATCTAATATTTATTCCCGCTGCAACTCTAACATAACAATGAGTTTATAAACTGGTGGGCTACAGGCACAGCGCTATTTTGGCGATATCCGTCTGGATGCGCTTTAGTACCTTGATGAGTATAGCACCGACTTTGGCTTTTGTTAATAACTGATTTCAGAGGTAGAAGCCTTTTTCCCAGGTTTCTTATGGCGGGTCCTCCTACTTTATTCGATGCAGCCCGCCCCAATTGGTTACGAAATGTGAAAAATAAGCACACCACACAAGTGGTGCTTGGTCAATTGCATTGCAATCAAAAAGTTACGAAGATGTTGTCTATAGTAAAGTGGAATTTCGGCAATTTATTTCTCAGGTCGTTTTGCACGAATTAACTCTTTTAGCTCGGACAGAAAAGCTTCTTCGTCATCGAAATTGCGGTAAACAGAGGCAAATCGCACATACGCGATTTTATCGAGAATTCGCAGCTCGTCCATTAGCATCTCGCCGACCTCGGTTGTGGATAGTTCCCGTTCTGCACTATCCGATAATTTTGACTCCACCTTATCAACAATTGCGGCCAAGCGACTCATGGGGATGGGCCTTTTTTCAGCAGCTTTGATTAATCCGTTGAGAATCTTCTGTCGGTCGAATTTTTCCCGACGACCATCCTTCTTAATGATCATGTAGGGGATTTCGTCGATCTTTTCGTACGTCGTAAAACGCCGGTCACAGGACAAGCATTGCCGACGGCGGCGGATGGAATCCCCTTCTTTTGACTCCCGCGAATCGATTACTTTATCTTCCCGATAGGCGCAAAACGGACAGGTCACTGTGGGAAAGCTCCTTATTTCACTTTTTCATTCAGATGCTTGAGGGATCGCCATTCCAACCCTTCGCGCATGGCCAACAGTAAACCGAACGGCACAATGGTAACCCAAGTTGTAGCCCAAATAGAGATGGCCAGAGCACTGGCTTGTTCCAGGGGCAATTGAAACAGTTCGTTGAGCACGGCAGCAGCTACCACCTGCACACCACCGCCGACCCCCGGAAGTTGCACAATGCTGCCAAAGGCCACAAATCCCA
>JANMWO010000396.1:0-2375 GCA_031394025.1 Acidobacteriota bacterium | reverse complement strand
GTTATCTTTGCTCAGATACCGACCGATCCGCCAGCTCCCCAAGAATAGGAAGTTTGAAGAGCACGCCCTGGCTGGTCTTTACAAGTAGGAAAATCCAAGTAGCCAATAACCCCAGTTTCAAGATTTTCTCCACCTGAAAATCCATGCTTTGGAACGAGAGCATTGGGCCCAATACGTAATCCACAATCAGGTAAACAACAAACAGGTAGAGGCCTTGAAACGCATGAAAGCGAGTTTCAGCATCGTGCCGAAAGCGGTTGGAAGACAGCACGATCACCGAACCGATCCATCCAATCACCGGGATGTAGCACAGCAGCGCAGCAGTTCGAGGATCCAGCGAACCCAGCATATCCTGCGTCCCGCGCTTCGATTGCGAACTGCTGTCATCCGCCGTTGCCGTGGAAGCTGTGGACGACGTGGTGCCTGTAGCGTGATCCTGCCGCTCTCCGCATCCACCGCAGAACTGGTCCTGATCTGTAACGTTCGTACCGCACTTAATGCAAAATGGCATTCTTCCACCCTCACTGATAGTTTACGTACTTCGCGGGAAAAATGTTTCATCCCATGCCTGTGGCCCATCCCTGTGGTAGGATGCACCTCATGACACGTTGGATTCTGCTATTGATAGCCACGCTAAGCTTGGCCACCGCTGCGAACAAAACAGTGGAGTTTTACTTTGTCGATGTTGAAGGCGGACAAGCCACCCTCATTGTCACCCCCAATAAAGAAAGTATTCTGGTGGACGCTGGTTGGCCCGGCTTTGACAAACGCGACGCCCACAGAATCATGCTGGCCGCAAAAAAAGCTGGCGTTAAGAAAATTGATTATTTAATAACCACACACTTTCATCTTGATCACGTAGGCGGCGTGCAACAGTTGGCAGAGATGATGCCGGTAATTACTTTCGTGGATCATGGCGATAATCGCGAAACAGGTCCTCCAGCCGAACGGCTTACCAAAAGCTATCTGGAAGCAGTGAAGACCGGCAAGCGACTCACCGTTAAACCCGGCGACAAACTGCCACTGAAGAACGTCGACATTGAAATTCTAACCGCTGATGGCAAGATTACGGATCGCACAGGCAAAACAAATCCACTTTGCGCCAACGCTAAGATGAAGGAGGAAGATCCTTCAGAAAATGCCCGCAGTGTGGGCTTCCTATTGACCTATGGCAAATTCAAATTTGTCGACCAGGGCGACCTCACTTGGAACAAAGAGTTGGACTTGGCTTGCCCAGCAAATAAAATTGGCGAAGTGGACCTGTACCTCACCACCCATCATGGCTCGGACCAAAGCGGTGCGCCGGAATTAGTGCATGCCTTGAAGCCAAAAGTCGCCATAATGAACAACGGGGCAAAGAAGGGCGGCAGCGCCTCAGCTTGGCAGATAGTGAAAGCTTCGCCTAGTCTTCAGGACATCTGGCAAGTTCATTTTGCCTTAGCCGGTGGTAAAGAAAATAACATTCAGGACATGTTTATCGCCAATACCGACGAAGTAGGGACGGAACACTATTTGCACGTATCCGCCGAAGCAACAGGCAAGTTTGAAGTGATCAATTCCCGCAATAAGTTCAAAAAAAGCTATTGAGCCTAGAAAGAAAGCTTCAATCCCAACTGCGCAATTCGCGCACTACGCGCCGCCGTCACCAGCCCAAACGTGGACGATCCCAACGTGGCCCCAATGCTTGACCAGTTCGTGTGGTTGAACGTGTTGAACGTTTCAAAGCGAAATTGTAACTTGGGGCCACGCTCTGCCAGTGCGAAATTCTTGAACATCGACATGTTCCAAGTCTGGTAGCCCGGCCCCTTGATCCCATTGCGAGGCGCATTGCCCTGACGAATGGTTCCCTTCGGTACGTCCGTCAGGCAGCTTGTGTTGAACCACTGCGTAAATAGGTGAGGGGCGCTGGCGTTGGGATCGCAAACAAAATCTGCACGCGGAGTGGCCCCACTGCCTGCACCCAGAATTCCCAATCCGGCGGGGTCCGTACCCAGCGATGAAGAACTGGGGTTGAACGACCACAATCCGCTGGCCACAGCCAGAATTCCCGATGTCTGCCAACCGCCCAGCGCGTTCTTTACAACGGAGTTTGCAGCATGACGAAAGAAAGGAAATTCATAACTCCAATTGGCCGACACCACGTGATTCCGATCATACGGCGCATGGCCTCTATCTAGCGAACGGTCGTAGGTATTCTGCGGTGATGCTCCGTTGGTGCCAGCGTTGGTCAGCGACTTAGACCAGGTGTAGCTGCCACTTGCAAATCCCCCGCGAAAGGTTTTCTTCACCATCGACTGCAAAGAGTTATAACTGGAATTGAACCAAGTTTGATACGTGTTAATCGCCCGATAGCCGACGTAGGGACGAAACGCGTT
>JANMWO010000011.1:0-5736 GCA_031394025.1 Acidobacteriota bacterium | reverse complement strand
GCATCGAATACCGGATTCTTAGAACTGGTGGCTGTAACGACAATATCGGCTCCAAAAAGCACCTCAGAAGGCGATTTTGTGACGCAAATTGACGCCAAATGTGCGCATTCTGCAGCAAAAATGTCACATTTGACTCGATTTCGGCTCCAAATTCGCACCTCTTTGACGTCCCGCACCGCCAGCATGGCTTCGAGTTGTGCCCTGGCCTGGAACCCACTTCCGATGATGCCAACTACCGCAGAATCCTTTCTGGATAGCAGCGCCGTCGCCACGCCGGAAGCCGCCCCTGTGCGCAGTTGCCCCAATGTATTAGCTTCAAACAGAGCCAATGGTCTGCCAGTTTCCGCATCGAGAAGCCAAAACAGAAACCAGGCTCCGTGTTTGGGATTAGTGGAATAAACCTTGGTCCCAACATAAGAGCCCCAAGCGCCAGCCATGGAGTGCAGAGTTGTGTTGGAATGGGTGGTCAAGCGGCGACGCGGTTGATTTTGGGCTTTGCCTGCGGCCAAATCGTCGAACATGGAACGAAGCAGCTCCACCGCCTTCCCCATGGGCAGAAGACGACGGACTGCTGCTTCGTCAAAGAACAGCATAATAATTTAGGCCCGAGCCGGATCGCCGCTTTCGGTATTAATGCCCAATTCGGCCATGGCTGCCCGTGCCTGACCAGCGTCAAACTTACCATCACGAGCTAATCGCGAAAGGGTTGCTGCAACAATACTGGCCGCATCCACTTCAAAATGACGACGCAAATGTTCGCGATTGTCACTCCGACCGAACCCATCGGTTCCCAGTGAGACCAAACGTCCAGTTAGCCAGGGAGCCAACTGATCGGGCACGATTTTCATGTAATCGGTTGCCGCAATAATGGGCAGATTCGAGCTGGAAAGAACCTGCTCTATATAAGCCTTACGTTCCGGCTGATCTGGATGCAAGCGATTCCAACGTTCCGTAGCAAGCGCATCCCGCCGCAATTCGTTGTAGCTGGTTACGCTATAAACGTCGGTAGCTACGCCGTACTTGCTTTGCAGAATCTCAGACGCTTTTAGGGCTTCATTGAAGATTGCACCACTGCCGAACAGTAAAGCTTTTGGATCGCCAGATTCGGCTGCCTTGTAACGATAAATGCCCTTTACAATACCCTGTTCCACCCCAGCAGGCATTGCCGGTTGAACGTAATCATCATTGGAAACTGTCAGATAGTAGAACAGGTCTTCATTCTGTTCATACATCCGTTTAATTCCGTCCTGAATGATGACGGCAATTTCATAGGCGAACGTGGGATCATAGGCGGCGCAGGTGGGCACGGTGGAAGCCAACACATGGCTGTGGCCGTCCTGGTGCTGCAAGCCCTCGCCAGCCAGTGTAGTGCGGCCGGCAGTGGCACCCAATAGGAAGCCCTTGCCACGAGAATCGGCAAACGCCCAGGCCATGTCGCCGACGCGCTGGAAGCCGAACATGGAATAGTAAATATAGAAGGGAATCAGCGGAATTCCATAATTTGCGTAGCTGGTTCCGGCGGCTGTGAAACTGCCCATAGAACCGGCTTCGGTAATGCCTTCTTCTAGAATTTGGCCCGATTTTGATTCGTGATAGAACAAAAATTGTTCCGCATCGACAGGGTTATACAACTGCCCTTGGCTGGCATAAATTCCGATCTGTCGGAATAACGATTCCATACCAAACGTCCGCGCCTCATCCGGAACAATGGGGATCACCAACTTGCCCAGTTCCGGATCTTTCAACAAGCTCGTCAGAATTCTGACGAACGCCATAGTAGTGGACACGGCGCGCCCTTGCGATCCGCCAATTGCATCGGCGAATTTTTCCAACGGAGGCGACTTCACAGTAATGGGCAATGGATGCCGCGAGGGAACAGGTCCACCGAGTGCAGCGCGCCTGTCTTCGAGATATTTAAGATCCTGACTCTCAGGCTTGATGAATTCGCAATGCGTTGCCTGATCGTCGGAAATGGGCACCTTGAAACGGTTGCGGAAAGAGATCAACTGATCTTCATCCATCTTTTTTTGTTGGTGCGTGGCGTTGCGTGCCTCACCAGCTGCGCCCATGCCATACCCTTTGACAGTTTTGGCCAAAATAACGGTTGGGCCACCGCGATGCTCGTAAGCGGATTTATAGGCGTTATAGATCTTGACCGGATCATGACCGCCGCGACGCAGTTGTTCCAAATCTGTATCGGACAGGTCTTTCACAAGTTCCAACAGTTCTGGATATTTGCCGAAGAATTCGCGACGGACATAAGCACCGTCTTTGGCTTTGTAGGCTTGGTATTCCCCATCGACGCATTCGGCCATGCGTTTCATTAACAGTCCGCTGGTATCGCGCGCCAGCAGGGAATCCCACTGACCGCCCCAAATCAATTTAATTACGTTCCAGCCAGCGCCTCTGAAAACACCTTCCAGTTCCTGAATGATCTTGCCGTTGCCACGCACTGGTCCATCCAGGCGCTGCAAGTTACAGTTCACGACAAAAATCAGGTTGTCCAGCTTTTCGCGGCAAGGGAGGGTGAGTGCACCGAGTGATTCCACTTCGTCCGTTTCACCGTCGCCCAGAAAAGCCCAAATTTTACGGTCCGTCTGCGGAATCAGTCCTCGATTTTCCAAATAGCGCATGAAACGCGCCTGATAGATGGAATTGAGAGGGCCCAGGCCCATGGAAACTGTAGGGAACTGCCAGAAATCTTTCATCAACCAGGGATGCGGATAGGAGGACAAGCCGGGAGTATCGCGCAGTTCGTGACGAAAGTTTTCCAGATGTTGTGTGGTAAGGCGACCCTCGACAAAAGCTCGCGAATACATGCCGGGCGACGCGTGCCCCTGGAAATAAATCAAATCGCCAGGTTGGTTGCCAATACTGCCGCGGAAGAAGTGGTTATAGCCAACTTCCATCAACGATGCCGACGATGCATAGGTGGCAATGTGACCGCCAATACCGGGATCGTATTTGTTAGCACGCACCACCATGGCCAGCGCATTCCAGCGGACAACAGCCTTGATGCGACGCTCAATTTCCCGATCACCAGGATAGGCAACTTCCCTTTCCACTGGAAGCGTGTTTACGTACGGGGTGTTGATCTGAGGTTGAGGGGAAGCGCCATGTAAGGCGGCCCGTCTTTGAACGGCTTGGAGCAGGTATTGAGCCCGATCCGGTCCAGACTCATCGATAATTTGATCGAGAGCCTCTAGCCATTCACTTGTTTCTTGGGGGTTGAGATCTTCTTGAAGGTCTGCCTGGGGTTTCAACATGTATGTTCTCGCCCAGTACGCCGGTGGGCAGTACTGTAGCTTAATCTATTCTAGCGAATGCTACGCGCAAATGGTAACGACCGGGTGGGGGAGATTTTAAGGATTAGATTCGTTGAAATGCAGGGGAATCGCGGAAATGTGCGTGACCGCTATGTTTGAGGTAAGCCCATGGCGCTGTTCGTCGCCGACGAGCTTTGATGCGATAGTTATGACCGCTCCCTGGTACGCTTTCACCATTTAGGTGGTTCACTGCTTCTTTTTCAGATTGTCAGTATGGCGGGTGCGGATAGTGGCAAATACTTGTTCTGCTGGAATGGCTCGACCGGCGTTTGATCGCATAGCGTCGCAGACTTCTACAACTTCTTCACGCAGCCACTTTTCTACCGCCGTATCACGCTCTTGCAGTGCCCTCAGTCCAGCACGCACAACCTCGCTTCCGGAAGCATAAGTGCCTGTGGCGACAGGGGTGTCGATGTAGCTAGACTGCTCCACGGGCAAGCTAAAAGTTCGCTTTTTCGGTGATGGCATGGCTTGGCCCTCTTCGCAGAATTATGTCGAATAGTATGACATATTCATACCTGCTTCGATTCCAGATTTGAACGCGCACAGGAACTTAGGCACGGCACTAATTGCACAATCCAACGAGCATTGCTTTGCTATCTTCTACTCGGCGATAGCCTGTTCAGGAAAATCACGGGATCACCAAAATTCCCGCATCTTTGTAGAATCTCCCACGTTTGTTGGGATAACTTGTGGTTAAAAGACCGCTCCCTCGCGGTCACGGCTCGGTAACGGCAGCGATGGCCTTCAGGAAAATAATGGGATATCCAAAATGGCAATTTCCCAATTTCAGAAGTTTCCCAGGCACTCGAAAGTGTGAAGAAAGTCCGCTAGCGGACTTGGCAGGCAAAACCGCCTGCCCCACAAACGCAACTCTACAAACAGCTCCAGGTCTAGCGAAAGTTCTTGAAAGCGGCCCAAGGAAGCTTAGTCAAGTGGGGCTGGGAAAGTGGGGCAGGCGTTTCCGCCTGTCCGCTCGCTTGCGAGCGTATTCATTCCGATTTCCAAAAGTTAAATGACATCGGGCGGAATCTCCTGCTCCACAAACACAACTCCGGTTGTTAGAGAAAGTTTCATTCAAATTTCCAAAAAAACTATCCCACAATGCTAATTTTTATTTCAGCTCGATCTTGGGTAACGGTACTGCTTGAACGGGCTCATGCAATCCGAACGAGTAAATGGCTGTGGAAGATGCGATGGTAACAAACTGCTTGCCATTTACCGAATAGGTGATGGGCGATGCCAGCAATCCTTCCCCTATGTTGAAGTGCCAAAGGTGCTTGCCGGTGCGGGCATCTACTCCTACTAACTGACCATCGTCATCGCCTACAAACACGATGCCTCCTGCTGTGGAGACGGTGCCGGACCAACTTTCTGCTGGGCCTGTCATGGGATATTCCCATACCTTTTTGCCTGTTTTGGGGTCAAAAGCGCGGAGGAAAAACTGGCCTAGATCTTTCGGCTTTGTTCCTGCGCCACCACCTGAAAAGTTCTTATCGGGGATGGGCGTCTTTGATGACGAAGTGAAGATATCGCATTGTTCCAAGGTCACCACATAAAACAGACCAGTGGCTGGGTTGTACGATGGCGACATCCAATTTGTGGCACCACGCACCCCTGGACACACCAGATTTCCGCTTGGTGTTGGGCCTTTATCGGGAAGCTCCACTGGGCGACCCTTGGCATCAACGCCGCTGGCCCAATCCAGCTTATCCACTAGTTTGGTGGCTCTTATAAATTCACCGGTGATGCGGTCCAAGGCGTAGAAAAATCCATTGCGATTGGCGTGTAGCACCAGTTTGCGCAGCTTGCCTTCTATTGGCAGATCCACTAAGACCGGCCAAGCTTGGGCATCCCAATCGTGGACGTCGTGGGGTGTGAACTGGAAATACCATTTCATTTTTCCGGTATCGGCGTCCAGTGCCAGAAGTGAGCAACTAAATAAATTGTCGCCACCACGATCACCGCCGTAGAAATCGGGCCAGGGATTGCCGGTGGTCCAATAGAGGGTGTTGGTGTCGGGGTCATAAGTGCCGCTGAGCAAAGTGCCGCCGCCGCCGTAATCGACGTACTTGCCCCAGGATTCCGACCCTTTTTCGCCCTTCGCTGGAATGGTATACGTGCGCCACAACTCTTCCCCGGTGGATGCTGAAAGCGCTGAAATGTATCCGCGCATTCCGGTATCGCCACCGGCCACGCCGACCATCACTTTATCGCGCACCACTAACGGGGCGGCTGATGCGAAAATGCCTTCTTCAATCTTGCCGTACTTATGCTGCCATTGCACTGCGCCGGTTCGCCGATCGAGCGCGACGAGGTACACGTCGGAGGTGACAAAATAAACGCGATCCCCATAAATTGCAGCCCCACGATTGACTGCTTCCTTCTTTGCACGGGTGTCTTTGTAGGC
>JANMWO010000384.1:0-6913 GCA_031394025.1 Acidobacteriota bacterium | reverse complement strand
GTATGCAAAAATCAGGCGAAGACCTTCAGCCCATTCATCTATCTCTGACCTCGGATTTGCAATCCGTGGACCAGGCAGAGGAGTCCGTTATGTCCCGTGCCGAATCGGTTGGGTTCGATGAAGATGCCCGCCTGGACTTGGGCCTGGCCGTTCGTGAAGCCATGGTCAATGCCGTAGTTCACGGCAATAAATACAGCACTGAGAAAAAAGTGAAATTGGTGATTCAGAACTCTGTCGATAGTCTGCGGGTGACCATTGTCGATGAAGGCGTCGGTTTTGAAATGAAGGCTGTACCAGATCCACTGGACACCCAAAACCTGATGAAGACTTCCGGTCGGGGACTGTTGATGATGCAAACTTATGTGGACGAACTCTCTGTGCGCAAAACCGCCGGAGGGGGCACTGAAGTTATCATGGTTAAATACTTGGCGTAAAGTACATGCAACAACCAGAAAGAATTGGGGAGAACAACAGATGAGCTTGAAGTTAACCACCCGGCAAGTCGGCGACGTTACGGTAATGGACGCCGTAGGTAAAATCACTCTGGGGGAAGGATCCTCAGTATTCCGCGATGCATCCAGGGAGCTACTTGCCAGCGGTCATAAAAAGATTCTGGTGAATCTTGGCGAAGTGAATTACATCGATAGTTCCGGCATCGGGGAGCTGGTTTCGGCTTTTACTACCGTCTCTAATCAGGATGGCCAATTAAAGCTGCTGAGCCTCACCAAACGGGTTCAGGATCTATTGCAAATCACTAAACTCTATACCGTTTTTGAAGTTCACGATGACGAGGCCAACGCCATTCGTAGCTTCTCGTAAATTAAGATAATTTAATTCTTTGTAACATCTTGCTTTTGAAAGCCTCTCCCTAAGACTAGGGATGATGGATTCGGAAACGCCCCTGTTTAAGTAGGTGCTTTATGAATCTTGAGTTATCGAAGCCGCGAAGTACAGTGTTAGTGGCACATCCTAGTCCACTAATATTGGCTGGTCTAGTTGCGCTGGTGGAAAGCGGCCCTTTCCAAATTGTTGCCCAATGCCATGACGGGGAACAAGTGTTACGTCAAGTTGCCGACAAAAATCCAAATATTGCCCTTCTCGATATGCACTTAGAGAAGTTGTATACGCTGGAGGCTGTTCGACAACTGTGACTCCATAATTCGTCAATCCGCATTGCTGTGCTTACCGATGGCTCTCCAAGAGAAGTGGTGGAGTCTTTGAGGGTTGGAGTGAATGGCGTTTTTCTTCCAACCAGCACTTCCAGCAATCTATTCGAGGGATTCACTACAATTTTGTCAGGCAAAATTTACTTGGCACCACAATTGAAGTTGGATAGAATCCTTCCTTCTCTCCAAAGCGGCGAGTTTAAAGACCCCATGAGTACTCTGAGCGCTAGGGAACATCAGGTTTTCGCCATGATGACGGAAGGTATCAGACCCAAAGAAATTGCTAACCGTCTTCAACTGAGTGCAAAAACGATTGATACTTACCGGGCTAACCTCATGCGAAAACTAGACATCTATGACCTTGTAGGGCTAGTTAAATTAGCAATCAACATTAAATCCAACGATGACTCAATGAGAATGGAAACCGAAGTCGACGTCTTGCGAGACATTGAGGAATAGTCAAAGAATTTAAAGCGCCTCGGACTTTTCTTACGCCCAACTAATGTGCGGGGGTTGATTTCGTCTGCCGATCAAAGATTAGTGAACGTTCGAATCACTTAGTCCATCGGAGATGGTAGTTACTGTTCATGGTAACCAATCTCTCACGACATATAGTCGTGCCCAAAAGGAGACAATTTATGGAATGGTTGACCATCCTCACGAGTTTGCTTGTAACCGGTTCCGCCGTGTTGTTAACAAAGCGAGGTCCAAACCGCAGACTGAAACTGCTTGCCCTCACTGTGGCTCTAATGTCGCTGACGCAAATTTTAGTTCTTCTGCTGGCGACTCGTCATTCTCGATCCAGAATCATAGACGCCTACCAGCTTCTGGTGGCAACCCTCTCCTTGGCAGCAGTATATTTACTGGGATTGGAGATCCGCGACCGGCGCCGTGCAGATCGGCAATTACGGTTGTTGGAACAGGACTTACCGTATGCCAGTATGCGTACCCTATCATCGAATATCGGATTTGCGCAATCGCAGACACCAATTACAGTTGGGTCCAGTCACCAGACTACGCCCGATGGGGAAGCTCAAGAAGGTGGCGTTTCAGGGAAAGGTGACCAGCTATGTGATCGAATCAGGTGACGGTCGTTATATTGGCTTCAGCAGACTTACTTACACTTTACTATGCAGGTATTAGCTAAACCTGAATTCTGAAGTTAGTGGGTAAGTCTCGGATACGGCTGTGCAAGTTAGTCGGAAGGCAGGTCCTACACGTCACCCATGTTCCTGTGTACTAACTAGCGCATCCCAACTATTAATTACAGCCTTCCGTAGCTAACGCCGGTAAGAAATATCCTATTTCATTCTAATGTGCAGCAGGGTAATCCGATTGCCGATTCAAACATATGAACGATGAACAGGTTCGACGCACTAAGTTTTGGTTTGGCCGTGTGGGCTTCGTTATTTCATTCGTCTTATTTGATATAGCGGTTGGCTACGGAGTCTGGAGCTTATTGTCGATCAAGACTGAGCAGCAAGTACTGCGAGTTGGGATAGACCATAATCCGCCGTACAGCGATGTGAGCAAAACCCCCTACGAAGGATTGCTTATCGAAGTGATTGGTCAGGCAGCAGTTCGCCGCAACATAACTATTCAGTGGATTCCACTTCGTAATACCACCCCCGAGGAAGCACTGGACCGCGAAGTTGTAGATGTGTGGCCTGCCCTTGGCGTCACGGCAGAAAGGCAAGCGCGTTTCCACCTTACCAAGCCGTGGATGCAAAATACATTCAGCCTGGTGTCACTCAGCAACAACAATCTTCCTCTTGGCAGTGGGCTTGTGCAGCGCAGTGTCGCTCATGTGCGATCACCATTGGCAACGGCGCTTGCCAAGCAATTCCTGCCTGATGTGCGTTTGGATCGGCTGAATAGCAATTTAGAGGTGCTGCAAGCTGTTTGCACAGGTAAAGTCGATTCTGGATTTCTGGAATCGCCAAGTTTGGATGCCCTGCTGCTGAAACGTCCGATTGGCTGTGAAGGTTCCCAACTTTCCGTTCGCTTTGTCAATGGAGCATCCAGCTTTGTAGGAATAGCTTCAATCAAAACAGCAGCAGACGGAGCAGAAGAATTGCGAAAAGGTATTTCTGAGCTGGCAGAGGATGGGGCACTGACAGAAATTATGGATCGTTGGTCTTCAAACTCCTCAAGTGTGATCCGTTTCTTTCTCTCGCTGCAGCAATCGGAAAAACAAAACCGATTATTACAGTGGGGAATGTTATTTGTCATTTCCTTGTCCTTGGTTCTCTATTGGCAGATCCGAACCGTCAAGAAGTCACGATTGGAGGCTGAAAAGGCGAATGCAGTCAAATCAGAATTTTTGGCGAATATGAGCCATGAGATTCGAACTCCAATGAACGGTGTAATTGGAATGACGGAATTGGCTCTTGATACCGAACTTACACGGGAACAGCGCGATTATTTACAGTGCGCAAAGACATCGGCGGATTCTCTTCTGACGGTAATCAATGACATCTTGGATTTTTCCAAAATGGACGCAGGGAAACTCCTGCTGGATAAAATTAGCTTTGATCTTCGCGACTGCATTGAAGAAACAATCAAGATGATGGCTCCGAGAGCACACGAGAAGGATCTGGAGATTACTTTCGAGATCGCTCCCAGTGTGCCTGATCATGTGGTGGGTGATCCTATGCGCATCAGGCAGATTATTGTAAACCTAGTCAGCAACGCCATCAAATTTACAAAGTGTGGCGAAGTGTCCCTAGTGGTTGAACTGGAGATCAGGAAAGAAGATCACATGATGCTTCACTTCATGGTGCGAGATACTGGCGTTGGAATCCTTGAAGAAAAGCAACATTCCATCTTTGAGGCTTTCACGCAAGCGGATTGTTCCACGACAAGGAAGTTCGGTGGAACCGGATTGGGATTGACGATTTCAGCCCGGCTAGTAGCAATCATGCAAGGTAAGATCTGGGTAAAAAGCCTTCTTGGAGAGGGAAGCTGTTTCCACTTTACGATTTGCCTTGATGTCGCGAAAGAAGTCATTCCTCTGCGGCTAAATAACAATGTTTCGATGGTCGGCAGATCCGTATTGGTTGTCGATGATAATCCCACAAATCTTCGTATTCTTTCCGAAACACTCCAAAAATGGGGAATCCAAACAGATTTAGCCGCCAGTGCACAAGAGGCGCTTCTGCTCTTACCTGCTGCGGAAAAAAGGGGACGTCCCTATGACTTGATTCTTACAGATGTACACATGCCGGACATGGATGGCTTTGACCTTGTTGAGGCAGTGAAGCAACTTCCAAACTTTGCACCCCTCACCATCATGATGCTTACTTCCGGAGGTCTGCAAGGGGACGGGGAACGTTCCCGCGCATTAGGAGTTTCAGCATACCTTACCAAACCCGTTCGGGCGGCGGAATTACATTCTGCCATGCTTCTTCTTTTTAATAGCAAGTCTACGGAAGCCAGTCCCGGCCAAGCGGTCGCCATGATCACTAAACATTCGCTTCGTCAAGTGAGTGCACCGACCCGAATCTCAGCAGCTAAGAATATACTTTTGGCGGAAGACAATGTTATCAATCAAAAACTTGCGGTCCGTATTCTAGAGAAAGAAGGCCACCATGTAGTGGTGGCTGGCAATGGAAGAAAAGCTGTTGACGCGTTGGCAAAGCAGCAATTCGATGTGATCCTGATGGACGTGCAAATGCCCGAGATGAGCGGTCTTGAGGCGACGGCAATCATTCGCAGAAACGAAAAGAAATCAGGAACAAGAATCCCGATTATCGCGATGACCGCTCACGCCATGGCTGAGGATAAACAGAAATGCTTTTTGGCGGGAATGGATGCCTACATCTCCAAACCAATTCGCGCAACCGACCTTATAGCACTAGTCGAGAATTGCCGTAATTTAGAACCAACCTTCCCGTCGATATAGGTTCTGCGGGACTTATGCTAGAAGGCTGCTTACTTAAAACAATTTAATCTTGAGAGTTTCCTCCTGGGAATCGCACTACCTACTATGGCCACAGGTCGTGGGAAGTGAATCCCGGCTTCTGGGGGGATATTCAACCATGACTTGTGACTTGTTGAGAGAAAAGGATACAGTCCTGGTTGCAGATCCTCAACCGCTGGTTCGGGAAAGTCTTGCGGCGTTAGTAGAAAACGGCGGTCCTTATACGGTTGTGGCCAAATGTGCCGATGGCGAAGATGCCATGCGCCAAGTGATTGATAAAAGACCGGATATTGCCCTGCTGGAAATGCATCTGGCGAAACTCTATACGCTGGAAGTGGTGCGCAAACTGCGGCAACTGTACCTGCCCACGCGCATCGCCATCCTGACCAACAGTGGAGATCGCAAAACAGTAATTGAGTCCTTACGCTGTGGCGCGCATGGGTTTTTCCTCAAATCAGGCTCAGCCAGAAATCTACTCGATGGATTTGAGCAGATGATGGCCGGAGGCATTTATGTCTCTCCGCAAATGGAATTGGAAAAGATATTCATTACGCCCAAGGGGAACAACAATTTGGTGGACCCAATTGATACTCTCAGTGCCAGAGAGCATCAGGTGTTCAGCATGCTGGTGGAAGGAATGCGGGCAAAGGAAATTGCCGGACGGCTGGACGTCAGTCCCAAAACGATTGACACCTACCGCGCCAGCCTGATGCGTAAATTGGATATCCACGACGTCGCCAGCCTGGTGAAGTTTGCCATCCATCGAAACCTGACCTCCATTCCCGCTCAAATGGGTGCGTAACAACTCACATTAATTACGCCAAGCCCGGCCCAACAACATCTTAGCCAGAGTGAAAATCTTCATTCTTACTGCCTGGATTTTGTGTGCAGCCGTCTTCTCAAGCGCCGGTCGCCGACGGGTTCGCGGTTTGTTCCCGCTGATCGGTTTGGATTGGAAATTTTAGGCGGTAAACTGGATTAATGAACTGGAGCCGCACTGCTGCAAGTCTGTTAGGTTTAGCCGTTATATTGGGTGCCTTTGGGGCTCATGGACTGAAAGATCGCCTGGACGCCTATCAGATGGGCGTTTATGAAAAAGCTGTCTTCTATCACTTCATCCACGGATTAGGCATGCTCATTACCGCCACCGCGCCGAACTTGGCAAAGGCATCCAGGCAGCGCATCTGCGGTTTGTTCGCCGTGGGAATTCTTTTGTTTTGCGGATCGCTGTACGCCCTGGCCCTCAGTGGTGTCACCGTACTTGGAGCCATCACGCCGCTGGGCGGAGTTGCCTTCATTGCAGGCTGGTTCCTGCTGGCCTACTCGCTTTCTTAAAACACAAATCAAACCTTAGAACTCAAGCCGATTCTTTTGGGCATCGATTTTTTTAGCTTCAATGCCTGGGATAGTCTTCAAATCGGCAATAGTTTTGAACTTGGCTTTTTCACGAGCTTGGACGATTAGTTCAGCTTCGGCAGAGGAAAGTCGCAGCCCAGCTTCCAGTTCTTTGGCGGTAGCAGTATTCACTTTGACTTTGGGCAGGGCTTTAATGTTGGCTGTCAGATACTGCACCACGTCGTAAAAATCTTCGTCCGATCCTTTAGCGCCGCGTTGGACCATATCAGCCACAATCGCCCCCCAACCATCTTCAGAATGCGGCTTACCCAGCACAATTTCCGCACCGTGGCATGTGTTGCATAGTTTTTGGGTGACAGCTTTACCAGGAGCATCGGGAAGTTGCGGTTTGTCCTGTGCAATGCCAACTGTGGACAGGGCCAAAATCAGGAGTGTGAGTAGGATGCAGTTTTTCATCGTCGCTACAGCT
>JANMWO010000301.1:0-4122 GCA_031394025.1 Acidobacteriota bacterium | reverse complement strand
GGCTGTCCCCAGTTTAGTTCCCCAGTTTAGTTCCTAACGCCATCCAAGTGGGCCGCTGGCCGATCCTGATTCCATCTTCTATGCCTGGATGATAGATTTTCTTTGCTTTCAGAGGCAGGGTTTGGTCAGACGCTTACATTTGATGAGCATGATAGGCAGGTGAAACACTAGAAGTACCCGGTATGGATTCCACTTGTGACCCGCGCAGATCCAAAGCAATACTGTCACGGCCAAACAAACAAGAGCCGCAGTGCAAAGAAGATATGCCATTTTGCGTTGCGCTCCCATATCACAGATTCTCAGAAACGTAGCACGAGACCAACCTGCAAGAATGCTGATTGCTAACATTGAATCCATTACGTTCTCTGAACCGAACCGCAGAAGACGTTGGTCGGCCAGTGGGTGGTAACCATCAAGAACAAGGAGTAACTGACCCATGTAGCCACTAAAGACCAGCACAATAAAGCAATAGTTTGAACGTGTCATGAGTCCTCACTGAGTGAATGACGTTCGCCGTCACTCTAAATGTCTCTTAGCTTATCTAGCGATGTCCCTTCTGGAACATGGGAACATGGGAACATGGGGACAGCCCGCGTGTTTCCACTTTTAGTTGACTGAGTTATGAGGAAACACGCGGGCTGTCCCCAGTTTAATTCCCGCTCAAACCAATCACCACTGGTTACACCCCTCTTAGTGTTGATTTTGCAACACTTCACTCCAGCCCTCGCCAACTCGTCTGCTATCCTCTCTTCGTCATGCGTATCAACGATAAACGAAAACTCACCTCGAGACACAATGCCATCAAATCCACCGGCCCCAAATCCACCGAAGGCAAACGACGCTGTAGCCGCAAGTCCTGCACTCACGGTGCCTACGCCAAAAATCGCATCCTGCCCATTCTTATCCGCATCCAGCCCCAACCACAGAGGCCAACAACCTGCCAACCAACCAGACGAAAATCGACCTGTTGAAACGAACCTAACTGGGGCGTTCCCCATATCACTCCTCTCAATAAGGAGGAGGAGTGACAGGCACAGGAACCAACAACCCGTCAACCAACCAAACGAAAATCAACCCGTTGAAACGAACCTAACTATGTCGGTCCAATTAAACGTTTCACCCACTTTTGAAGCCTGCGCCCAACCTCCAATCACAGCCTATCCAAAATACACCCAACCCCATACCAATGAGCCATCTACGCCCCATCCACACCCCCCTGCCCAATCCGAATTTCCCACCCCATCTGCTACCCTCCAATCACAGAAAGCACCTTGCACAAATCAAAGAAGCCGCGCTCCATAAACTTTACCGCCAAACCCTCCGAATAAAGGAAAGGAATGCTACGCGCCCTCCCACTCTTTTTCAACAAAATCGCCCATCGCCCCCGACTCGCCTTGGCCATCCTGATCCTGCTCCCGATCCTCATGCGAATCGTAGTTCTATCCAAGCAGCCCGTTCCCTTGCCTAATGTCGCCGATGAGTTCAGCTATCTGCTCGCTGCCGACACCTTTGCCTCCGGTCGATTGGCCAATCCCGTGCACCCTCACTGGAAGTTTTTTGAACTCCTTCACGTGATCCACGTCCCGGTATATGCTTCGAAATATCCGCCGCTGCAGGGTCTGCTACTCGCAGCGGCACAAGTCGTAACGGGCATCCCATGGGTTGGAGTCCTGATCTCCGGCGGGTTGATGTGTGGAGCCATTTTCTGGATGCTTGCCGGTTGGATGGAACGCCGTTATGCCTTCGCCGGAGGGCTTTTAGCTGTCACCCAGTTGGCCACCTTCAGTTATTGGATGGATAGTTACATGGGTGGTTTTTTGTCGGCCATTGGTGGGGCTCTAGTAATGGGCTCATTGCCGCGGATGGTCCGCTTCAAAAACTGGCGACATTCTATAGCACTCGGTGTTGGTGCCGCGATTCTGCTGAATAGCCGTCCATTTGAGGGTGGTGTTCTGCTACTCGGTTGCGGCATTTGGTTGCTGGTGAAAATGCCCATCCGAAACTGGGTTCAATTGGTTCCAACCGGCGCACTCATGTGCCTTTGCTTTGGTTGGATACTGTTCTACAACAACAGCGTCACAGGCAGTCCATTCAAACTGCCCTACATGCAGCACGACCAGCAATATGTGGTTCTATCATCGCCATTCCTTTTCTTTGCCAATGCCAAGCCCATCCCGCATTATTTCCATGACGCCATAAAAGATTGTTGGGTTAATTACGACACAACGCTATACCGTGTTGAACGAGCGAATCTTGTTAGTTACTATGCCGAATCCATGCGAGTGATTCTCAAAATCTTTGTCGGCGAAGGGCTGGTATTGCTGCTTCTACCTCTGGGGATGTTCGCAGCGTGGCGCAGAAGGCGGCACAGGTCCACCTTGTTTCTGGCGTTGATTGCACTTACTGGATTGGCCTTTGTCAAAGGACTTTTGCCGCACTATGCCGCACCTTTAACCGGCCTGTTCTTTTTCTTCTATGCACTGTCTCTACGACAGCTTGACCGCTGGGCCGTCGGCTTGCCTGTCAGTTCCATGTTGATGGTAGCGACCCTTGCCGCATACTTAGCGCAAGTGGGCTTGGTGCTGGCCGGGCCGCCCAATGCGAACCAAACTTCCCCCGCGCAAATAGAATCCTTTGAGCGGCAAAAAATCGCTTCTAAGCTGCAAGGCTTCGGCGGCAATCATTTGGTGATGGTCCGTTACGAAACGGCCAAGACTCCAATTTACGATTACGTTTATAACGGTGCCAATATTGACGCTGCATCCATTATTTGGGCTCGAGACATGAATCCCACCGAAAATAACGAACTGCTGGGCTACTATCAGAGCCGCAGAATCTGGCTATTGCGAGTACCGCTCAGCGGGCCACCCGATCTTCGACCCTATGCAACCGAACATCTTGCTGAGATACACCGTTAGTACCCTTCCTGGATCGTTTACAGTGAAGAGTACCGGATTCTCATCTCTCGATGAATATTATAGAGCTTCAAGGGGTTTCAAAAAGCTACCCCATTTACGATTCGCCCTCGTTGCGGCTAAAAGAACTGCTGACCTTCAACAGTGCCAGCTATCACAAAGATTTTTGGGCACTGCAGGATATTTCCCTGGAAATTAAAAAGGGCGAGACCTTTTGCGTCATCGGTGAAAATGGTTCTGGCAAAAGTACGCTGTTACAGATGATCGCCGGCATTCTGCAACCCACCTCAGGCATCCTGAAAGTACAAGGACGCGTGTCGGCACTATTGGAGCTTGGTTCAGGCTTCAATCCTGAGTTTTCCGGGCGGGACAACGTCTATCTGAACGCGGCGATTCTGGGGCTTACCACCAAGGAAATCGATCAGCGGTACAAGGCCATTGAAGAGTTTGCCGAAATCGGCGATTTTATCCGTCATCCCGTGAAGACTTACTCCAGCGGCATGGCCGTGCGCCTGGCGTTTTCC
Source organism: Acidobacteriota bacterium (assembly GCA_031394025.1). GTDB lineage: Bacteria > Acidobacteriota > Terriglobia > Bryobacterales > Bryobacteraceae > JANXSF01. The sequence continues at coordinate 683 of JANMWO010000301.1, read as the reverse complement.
GTGGCCATTCATGTGGATCCGGAAATCCTGCTGGTAGACGAAGCCCTGGCCGTTGGCGATATCTATTTCCGGCAACGCTGCATGCGCAAGGTCCATGAACTGCGGCAAAAAGGCGTCACTATTCTGTTTGTCTCGCACGCCATTGGCGACGTCAAAGCCGTTGGCGACCGCGTGTTGTGGTTGGACAAAGGCCGCATCCGTGAAATGGGGCAAACCGAGCAAGTAGTCGTGAAATATCTGGCAATGATGACGGAAAAAGATTCCACCTATCTGGAATTATCCAAACCGGCAGAGAAGCACTCCATGCTTACGTCAACCAATGAGGATGCGCCGGAAGTTGTCACCACTATCCCGAATATGGATCATCGCCATGGGGATGGGCGGGCGAAGGTCATCGGCATTGCCGTGATGAATGCCCAAGGCAGGCCGCTGGTGCTATTAGAACCGGATTCGCGCATCATCGTCCGCGTCAGCATTCAGGCTGCAGAATATATTGCGTTACCCAACGCCGGGTTTATGTTGCGCAACCATTTGGGTTTAGATTTTGCCGGGTCTAATACAACACGCGAAGGCTATCAACTGGGTCCAATGGCCAAGGGCGAAATTCGTACCGTGGATTTTCATATTGATTTGCCCTCGTTTTACCCAGGACATTTTTCCTTCTCTCCGGCGATTGCCGATGG
>JANMWO010000285.1:0-7039 GCA_031394025.1 Acidobacteriota bacterium | reverse complement strand
AAAATTCCCATTCAGGATCATGCACGTCAACGAATCGCGCAGGTGGTGGATGTGATTGCTGCGGCTGTTCACAGTGGTTTTCTGCCTGCTGCGCCAAAGAAAGACGCCTGCGAATATTGCGACTATCGGCCAGTCTGTGGGCCGTATGAAGAACAGCGCGCTGGTAAGAAACAGCAAGCACGTGTGGAAGATTTAGTGGAAATACGGAGGCTCCCATGAGCGGCGGCGCCAGTCCACAATTTGATGACGCGGCAGCACGCCAACGCATCCGCACTTCGCTTCATGAAAGCCTGATTGTAGAAGCTTCGGCAGGAACGGGTAAGACTTCGGAACTGGTGCGTCGCATCACGGCGGTGCTGGAAGAAGGCTTGGCGAAGATCGATCATATTGCTGCTGTGACGTTCACTCACAAAGCGGCAGGTGAGTTGAAACTACGATTGCGGCAGTCGCTGGATAAGCGTCGCGGAGAGACTGACGATCCGGAAAAAGCACGTAATTTAGAAGATGCATTGGCGCGGCTGGAAGAAGCATCCATTGGAACCATTCATTCCTTTTGCGCTGGGATTTTGCGTGAACGACCGGTGGAAGCTGTGGTGGATCCGGCGTTTGAAGAAGTCAGCGAACATGCACAGGAGAGGCTTTACGACCGTGCGTTCCGTAGTTGGATTCAGGAAAAGTTGAATGAGAATTCGCCCGGGTTACGACGTGCGTTGAGTCGTTTAGCATGGCGCGAACCGTGGGACGCATCGCCGCCGATGGAGCAGTTGAAGTGGGCTGGGCGTAATTTAATTGAGTGGCGCGATTTTCCTGGACCTTGGATTCGGTTGCCGTTTGAGCGGGATCGGCAGATTGACGTTCTGCTGGCAATGGTTGAATCGGCGGCGTTGCGGATGAACGATAAGTTTCGTGCCGTGCGGGAACTATCGAACTGGATTCAACGCAACGAAGCGATCCACGTGCGTGATTACGATACGTTGGAAAGTCGCTTGCTGCGGCTGGCTCGGGAGAAGGAATTAAAGTGGAAAGGCGCTGAAGATCTACTGAGTAATTTAGATGCGTTCAAGACCCAGGCAGACGCTGATTTGGCCGCCGAACTGCGCGGGGAAATGAGCAGTCTGGTGGAAAGTTATGAAGAGAGCAAGCGCACTGCTGGTCAGTTGGATTTCCTGGACCTGTTGTTGTTAACGCGTAATCTAGTTCGCGACAACCTGGAAGTACGCACCTATTTGCAGCGACGTTTTTCACACTTGTTTGTAGATGAATTTCAGGACACTGATCCGTTGCAGGCGGAGATTATTTTGTTGTTGGCAGCCGATAATGCTGCGGAATCCAACTGGCGGGAAACAACTCCAGTGGCGGGAAAGCTGTTCGTGGTGGGCGATCCGAAGCAATCCATTTACAAGTTTCGTCGGGCAGATGTGGTGCTGTATCAAGAGCTGCGAGAAAGGCTTGTGCAGCGCGGTTGTGGCTTGGTTTATTTGACGAAAAGCTTTCGTTCGTCGCGATGCATTCAGTGGTTTGTGAATGCAGCGTTTGCTTCGGAGATGACCGGTGACAGCGCCAGCGGACAAGCGAATTATGCGCCGTTGGAAGAACATTTTCCCGATGTAGAGGATCAGCCCGCAGTGGTTGTGCTGCCGCCACCGAAGCCTTATGGAGCAAGGGTTCAGATCACCAAGAAAGCGATTGATCAATGCCTGCCCGATGCAGTTGCGGCTTATGTGGAATGGTTGGTGCGGGAGAGCGGCTGGACTGTGCGCGATGCTGAAAATCCGGAAACGCGAGTGGCTCTGGCTCCGCATCACATCTGCATTTTGTTTCGACGCTTTGTGAATTTTGGCCGTGATATTACGCGAGAGTACACGCGTGGATTCGAGGCTCGGGGGTTGGCGCATGTGCTGGTTGGGTCGAAGTCTTTTCATGCGCGTGAGGAGATTGAAACACTACGAGCAGCGATGGAGGCAGTGGAATGGCCCGCCGATGAACTCTCCGTTTTCGCAACATTGAAAGGGTCACTGTTTGCGATTCCTGATAGCACGCTGCTTCGCTATCGACAACAATACGGGCGTTTGAGCCCTTTTGACGAAACCTCGGAAGCGAGCCTGGATTTTGATTATGCGGCGGTGCGTGAGGCTTTGGCACTGATTCGTAAATTGCATCAGGGCCGGAATTATCGTCCCATTGCAGAAACCGTGAACGCGCTTTTGGAAGGCACGCGAGCCCATGCTGGTTTTGCGTTGCGACCTGGTGGGCAGCAAGTGTTAGCCAACGTGATGCGCATCGCAAGTCTGGCTCGCAGCTTTGAAATGGAAGGTGGCATTTCATTCCGCGGGTTTGTGGAATTGCTGACTCGGCAAGCTGAAAAATCAGGGGCATCGGAAGCCCCTGTTCTTGAAGAAGGTGCGGAAGGGGTGCGCTTGATGACGGTGCATGCGGCCAAGGGGCTGGAATTTCCAGTGGTGATTCTAGCGGATATTTCAGCCAATCTTTCCTCACCGGAACCAGACCGCAGCATTGATCCTGACACAGGAGTTTGTGCCATGACCATGCTCCGCTGCAAGCCTTGGGAATTGGTGGCGAACCGGGAACAGGAGCTTGCCAGGGAACAGGCGGAAGGCGTTCGGGTGGCTTATGTGGCGGCGACGCGGGCTCGTGATTTATTAGTGATTCCGGCGGTGGGCGATGGGGAATTCGAGGGTGGATGGGTGAGTCCACTGAGCAAAGCTTTGTATCCACATCCATTGCGGCGGCGACTTCCGAAGAAGGCTTTTGGGTGCCCTGAATTCGGCGACAGCACTATATTGGAACGGCCTATGGAGATGTTGTCTGACGAAGAAAGTTCTGTAAAACCGGGCTTACACAAAGCGGCGAACGGCGACCATACGGTGGTTTGGTGGGACCCCGCTGCGTTGAACTTGGGAGTGGAACCGAACTACGGCATTAAGCAAGAGCACTTACTTTCCGAGGGGAATGGCGGCAGTATGGAGTCCTATCGGGAATGGGAAGCGGTGAAGGCGTCGGCGATTGAAAAGGGGAGTCAGCCTGAATTTCAAATCTTTCTGGCGACCGATGGACATCCGCTTTCAGACGAAGCGACGGCGATTGCGGTGGAGACGATTGCAACGGAGCGTGTGATCGGAAGGTCGACAGGGGCGCGTTTCGGGACGTTGGTGCACAATATTCTGCGGGATGTGGCGTTGGATGCAGGGGTGGATGAGATAGCAGGTTTGGCGAAACTGCATGGTCGTGTGACGGGTGCGCCTCCGTTGGAAGTGGCTGCGGCTGGTGAGGCTGTGAGGCAGGTTTTGGGTCATGACATTTTGCAACGGGCTCGGGTGGCTGCGGAGGTGCATCGGGAATGGCCGTTGCGGGTTGCTCTTGCTGGGGGCGTGTTTGAGGGGATTGTGGATTTGGCGTTTGTTGAGAATGATGTGTGGCATGTGGTGGATTTCAAGACCGACGCGTATGACCCTTCACGCAAGCGCCGGTATGAGAATCAATTGCGTTGGTATGTGGTTGCGTTGGAGCGGATCACGGGGAAGCGGGTGCGGGGTTATTTGCTGAGTGCTTAGTTCTGGTTTCTTGGGAATCGGAATGAAGACTTCGCTCGCAAGCGAGCTTGGCAGACGGAATCGCCTGCCCCACAAACGCAACTCCGGTTGTTAGAGAAGTTTCATTCCAATTTCCAAAAAAATATATGACATTGGGCGGAATGTTTCACTAGACTTGGTGGCGGGGGCATTCAGCCCAATGTCTTAGTTTTCCCGCATCTCTGTTGAATCTCCAACATTTGTTGGGTGTAACGTACTTCTGAAATTGGGAAAAAAGACTTTGGCCTCGCGGACAGTTTTTTGTGCTGCGGAATAACCAGTGGAGCCGCTGCCATTTCATTCGTTGAAGCTGCCGCCCAGCAGCTTTGCCTGATTTACAGGCTCACCTTATTGACTCCCCAGCCACGTTGTTTTTCGTTTTGACTGCAACTCGAATCGATCCGAGTTTGAAGAAGAGCATTCTGGCCAGAACTTATCTCTCTGAACCCAGATTAGCAGGGGTGTGCAAGGATTCGGCGATTGAAGGAATAGTAAGTGATTGAAAGGATTTGGGATGAGATTATTTAGATGGGCTGTGAACGATTACGGCCTGGCCCGGATAATGTCAGTGGCGGTAGAATCTTCATAGCCCAGGATTTCGTCGGCGGAGTTTCCCTGCTTCCCACAGGGCTTCAACTAACCGCTTCACTCCCTTTCCAACCTTTGGAAATAAATCGATGAATTGAATGTGTTCGGCGATGGCGGCTGGGACTGTGCATTCTTCCAATCGCACTGGGACAATGAATGTAGAATCCAACGGATGCAACTCTGCGCACTTCAAAGCTACGCGCAGTTCCGATTGGAATCTGCCTCGTTTCTCCAATGCCCTCTTCGAAAAGCAGGGCACAAATAAGTCTGCTGACCGGATGGCGTTATCGATGGCTCGGGGCCAGTTCTGTCCTGCTAAAAGCTTCTTTTTGTCCATCCAAGGGGACAAGCCGACGCTTTCTAAAATGTCGTATAGGGCCAATACTTGATCGGCATCCTCATCAACATAAGCCAGGAAAATACGCGGTGTGCTTTGCGGCTCGAATCGAAAACAGCCTGCGTTGCTGTTGCGAAAAACTCCAATTCCGTCAATCTCTACACGCCGACCTTCCCGCAGACACTCCAATATAATTTCCGAAATCTGGTCAATGGTAACCGGTTGTTTATCCGTTGGCACCACTTACCTGCCAGCCTTGCCTACGGGTTTCTTGAATTCAAAGCCAGTAACTGGGCCCGGTTGAAACACTCCTAAATGACCCATGGGAACTTTCTTGCCTTTGCGCAACTTTTCAAGAATAGCGGTCACCACAGTGTCTAAACCGTCGGCAGCTTCTCCGGTGGAAATCCCGGTCTGTTCGGCAATTCTTTGTGCCAATTGTTTTTTCTTCATTGTCGATACCGGCACGATACTAACACTGCTGCCGTCAACTGCTGGTTATGACATTGGGGTGAGAACGAATCAAATGAAAGGATTATGGAGTGAAAAACAGCTTTTGACTGGAAGATTTAGAATGCTGCTACGTGGAGGTGAATCAAACAAAACGGCCCAGTATTCGTTGCGGATACCGAGCCGTTATCGTTACTTCTCAATGTCCAATTAGTGGGGGAGGATCACGGAATCGATGACATGAATTACGCCGTTGGTGCACATGATGTCGGCCTTCACGACCTTGGCATTGTCAACCATCAGCGCGCCCATGGCAGTCTTCAGCATGAAGGAACTTCCGTTTACAGTTTTCGCTGTGTGTAACTTCATGGCCTGCTTGGCAGTTACTTTACCTGCTACTACGTGGTAAGTGAGAATGGATACCAACTTAGCCTTGTTTTCTGGCTTCAGTAAGTCTTCCACTGTGCCTGCTGGTAACTTGGCAAATGCTTCATCGGTTGGTGCGAATACGGTGAACGGGCCTGCACCCTTCAGAGTATTCACTAAGTCGGCTGCTCCTAAGGCTGCTGCCAATGTTTTGAAAGAACCGGCGCCCACCGCAGTGTCCACAATGTCTTTCATTTCCGCCGCGTTAGCCGCGCCTACACACACTACGAACATGCCCGCCAGGATGGCGAGTTTTGATCTCAACATAGAATCTCCTTAATATATGAGTGGCGCGGTGCGGACTTGTTTCACTGAGCCTGCATTGCCACTTAGCAATGTAGATGCGGCGGATTCAGGTCGGCTGTACTATTTTCACGCCTAGCCGCGGTGACGGATAGAATGGACTCCATGATTGCTCTTTCTTCTGGCGAACATTTATTGAATCGACGTCATATATTAAAGTCCACTATAGGGATGCTGGCTGCTCCGTTGGCGAGTGCCCAAAATCAGCTTAGCGTTTCTACATTTCAAGTGGATGCCACGCCGCCCATGGGCAGTGCGCTGTGTCATGGTTTGGTGAAACCCGCTAGCCGCATTGGTGATCCAACAACTGCACGGGGTCTTATTCTGCACGGCGCGGGTCAGCCGATTATCCTTTGTGTTGTGGATTGGACGGGGCTGGGGACGGACCTTCATGACGTGTGGCGCGCGGAACTGGCCAAGGCCGTGGGAACCACGTCTTCTCGTGTGATGGTGCATAGCCTGCATCAGCACGATGCGCCGGGCTGCGATTTCGCAATGGAAAAGTATCTTAGCGAATATGGCATGAAGAACGCATCTTGTGATGCGGCGTGGGCCAGGCAAGTGATTCTACGATCCGCTGCGGCTGCAAGGAATTCCCTCAGTTATAAACAGCCGGTGACACACGTTGGAACAGGGCGTGGTTTAGTGAAGGAGGTAGCTGGGAATCGCCGCATTCTTGGCACTGATGGAAAGGTGAAGTACACGCGATTCAGTGCATCCAAAGACGCAACGATTCGCGCTGAGCCGGAGGGTCTGATTGACCCTTACGTGCGGCTGATCAGCTTCTGGAATTCCGCTGCGCCGGTTGCCAGTGTAACTTTCTACGCGACACATCCGCAGAGTTACTACGGCATTGGGGAAGTAAGTGCAGACTTTGTTGGGTTGGCGCGCGAGAATCGGAAATCTGCTGTTCCGCAAGCGGCGCATATCCACTTCAACGGGGCGTCGGGCAATGTGACGGCTGGAAAATATAATGATGGAAGTCAAGAAAATAGGCTGATGTTGGCGGGACGTTTATCGGAAGGAATGCGGCTGGCCTGGGAAGCCACTGAAAAACAGGTGATCACTGGAACTGATTTGGAATGGCGGGTGGAGCCAGTTACTTTGGCTGTGCGCGCAGGAATTTCGGCAAGCACGGCACGGGCTACGTTGAAGGATCTGAAATCGACGAAGGTGGCTAAGCTGAGAGCGGCGTTCGACCTGGCTTGGATGGATCGGGCTGTGAAGCCGATTGACTTGGCGATGTTGCGTCTTGGCAACGCTTGTATTTTATTTATGCCGGGGGAACTTTTTATTGAGTACCAATTGGCGGCACAGCAAATGAAGCCGCAGAGTTTTGTAGCAA
>JANMWO010000266.1:0-14029 GCA_031394025.1 Acidobacteriota bacterium | reverse complement strand
GCCCACACGAGCAACCCTAAGAGACGTGCGCTTGAGCAATGCGGCGTTGTCGCCACAACAAGCCCAGCCTGGCGAGTAAGAGAACTCCAATGCACCGACCCAGGCACGACTACCTGACCACCACTCAAGGGACAACAGGCCAATTCGGTCACCGCAGTTTGCCGGGATTAAGAGGCGTCAAACCTAAACTCTCTTGCTATCATCATTCTCCGGCGCGGTTTGGATCAAGTTTGCATACGAATCGACGGCCGACGCAACGGGACGTTTCGGCAAAAAGACGTGACCGATGAAAAACAGGGTTGGGCAGTCCCGTTTATTGTCGTCCCATTTAACGTAAAGCCCTACTTCGTTTTCTCGCTCTTGGCTGCTCGCGGAAGATCGTCTAGGTCAGCCTCAAGAAGTGTTAGCAATGCTTGAACTTCACGTCCGCCGCCTGACCTAAATGCCCGTGTGCTCCCGAATCAGTGCGTCGTGTAGTAATTGCTTGATGTAAGTCTGATAGGGAAGCCCTTTTTTACCTGCCAAGTCCTGAGCCAGCGCTATATCAGGGGCAGGCAGACGGATGGAAATCGCGCGCATTAGCGGCCTATACATTGCGCCCCGGACCCAGTCGCGCTGATTCGTCTGATCGGGAATATCGCTGAGATCAATGTCGGCGTCGCGAATTGCGTCCAGCGCCTTGAGCTGTTTTTTCTGGGCTTCAGTCGGTTGCGTTTTCTTCATAGAGTTTCCTTTCCCCAGGGGTCGCCTTTCTCGCGGAGTTCAAACGAATAACCTCTTCCTCGGCCACATCAGTAAGCGATTTGACGTTCGCCGAATGTGCCACCAAGATTATCCGTGCAAAAACCGAGCCAATCAACTGGTAGCGTTGCTCACCATCGACGTCGTGATCCGGCCTGGTAATGGCAAAAGGATCATCAAACGCAATTCGGGCGAGATTAAAGTCGATGCCGTGTTTTGGGCGGTTAGCTCGATTTTCGTCTTCATGCCAGACGAACAAAACGTATATACATAATAGTATATACCAGAGCCTAAGCCGCCCCGCGAAAGGTAAGTTCTGAGAAATATCGTTGTTGACAGTTGCCTATACATTTGCGTACATATTCGATATGATGACTTCATCCGCTAATGGCTTTGACTGGGATCAAAGCAACTGCGCCAAATGCCAGAAACATGGACTTTCGATCAAGGTGATTGAAAGCCTTTTCACGCGGCCTCTTGCTGTTTTCCCGGACGCGGAACATTCGCAAAAGGAGCTTCGTTATCGCGCGATTGGCCAAACCGAAAAAGGGCGTGGCGTGTTCATCGTTTTTACCCTGCGACGCACGGGCGACGAGATGTTGATCCGCCCGATCAGCGCGCGCTACATGCATAAAAAGGAGATGGAAATCTATGAAAAAGAAAATCCCGACATTCAGGAGTGATCGCGCGGCGGCGGCTTTTGTTGATAAGGCGGACTTGTCGCAATACGATCTGGCGGGCGCGCAACTGGTCCGCTTTGAGATGAAACCAAAGGACAAATCAATCAACCTGCGTTTGCCTGAAGAACTTTACGAAGCCGTGCGCACGCGCGCCGCAAACGCCGGTCTACCCTACCAGCGCTTCATCCGATTGACACTGGAACGCGCGATCAACGCACCAAAATAACTCCGTCACAAATAGGATCCTTTGCACAACACAAACCCTCATTTACTAGAACCGGTTGGCATAGGTCTAACAGTTTTTGTATCGCTAGGGTCGCAGCGCGATGAACGAACAAGAAAGACCACTGACGCATTCTCTTCAACCGTCTGTAATTAAGTCCGGTCCTGCTCCAAAATTAGACCGCTATCCATCGTTGTGGGTCCACTCATAATCAACGCCTCCCGATCTGGCATGACTTGGCGGACAATCTCTCTGGACTTCAAATGGAGCTCGCGGACGGCTGGGCGCTTCCTGTGTCACAGAGCCGCCAAAATTTTGTCCTCAACGGCATGAAACCGAATTGCGTCAATAGCTTATGTGGAACTCGTAAATAATACACGCCCAAGCCTTTATCCCAGCGCAACCAGGGCGGGAAAATGACCCGGTATATGACAACGAAAGCAATTCTTTTCAAGCAGTTATGCAGTGTCTGGCTGATTGTAGCAATGGTTGGACAGGGCCTTCCCCTGGACGCGAAAAATCGTAAAGGAGATAAACTTCTTAACGAAGGCCGTAAGATAGAAGCCGGTCGGGACTTTGAAAAAGCCTTAGAACTCTACGAACAAGCCCTTAAGGAAGATGCCGGGGATGTCTCTTACCAGATTGCCGCTCGTCGGGCGCGCTTTGAATCTTCGCAGATTTATGTGAAAAAAGGTCAGAAGCTGCGTGAAGCGGGGAACCTGGAAGAAGCCCTGCAAATGTTTTCCAAAGCGATTGTGCTTGATCCTTCCTCAACCATTGCCCTACAGGAACTGCGCCGCACCAAAGCTATGTTGGACGAAGAAGCTGTCAAAGCGGGTAAGCCCAGTGCCTCCACACGCGGACTTACCCCTGCCCAACGTGGGAAGCGTGAATCAGAGGAGCGCATTGCATCGTTGATGCCGGTTCCCGAATTGAAACCGCTGAACCGCGACATCCGGTCGCTGAAAATGAACAACCAAACCGTGCGGGTTATGTTTGAAACCGTGGGTAAGCTGGCTGGTATCAACGTTATTTTCGACCCCGAATATCAGCAGGGCGCCACGCGCAATTACAGTGTGGATTTGGCCAACACAACACTGGAAGAATCGCTTGAATACTTAAGCCTGATGACGAAGTCCTACTGGAAGCCGCTTTCTTCCAACGCCATTTTTGTTACCAACGATAATATTGCCAAGCGGCGCGACCATGAGGAAAACGTGGTTCGGGTTTTTTATTTGAATAATGTCAATTCCATTCAGGAGTTACAAGAAGCAGTTACAACGGTACGGTCGGCGCTGGAAGTGCGACGTATGTTCACTTACAATCCGCAGAACGCCATTGTAGTTCGCGGAACAGTGGACCAGATGTTACTCGTGGAAAAATTGTTGGCCGATTTGGACAAGCCGAAAGCGGAAATCGTGATTGACGTGATCGTGATGGAAACCGCCACTGGTCGCACGCGCGATTTGATCGCCACGCTGGCCAGCGGGACCACTCCGGGTTTGAACGCAACCATATCTCCAACGCTGGGTGGCATCAATGCTGTTGCTGCCAAAGATGCGGTAACCGGTGCACTTACTTTGCCGAAGCTCAAAAATCTGACCACAAAGGATTTCTCTGTCTCCTTACCCAGCTACCTATTGAGCGCGGTGATGGCAGATCGCAGCACCAGTGTGAAGCAGAGCCCACAAATCAGGATGGCCGATGGCATGAAAGGTTCCCTGCGTGTCGGCGATAAAGTGCCTACAGCGAGTGGCAGTTTCCAGCCGGGCATTGGTTCCGTTGGAATCAGCCCATTGGTGAACACCCAGTTCCAGATGATTGAAGTGGGTGTAAACGTGGACATCACACCGCGCGTCGTATCGGAAGACGAGGTGTATATGCACGTGGAAATTGAAATTTCGAATGTGAAAGAGCGCATCGATATCGGCGGAATTAAGCAGCCGGTCATTGGGCAGCGTAAAGTGATTGACGATTTACGAGTCAGGGAAGGCGAGATGAGCATCATTGGCGGCCTAGTCCAATATCAGGATAATAAGACCACCAGCGGCGTTCCTGGCCTGATGAATATTCCTGGTCTGCGCCGTTTATTTTCCAGCGAATCCATCGATAAGTCACAGAGCGAACTGGTGATTGCACTGGTTCCGCATATTGTGCGATCGTCCGATATTACGGCGTCCAACCTGAGGGGTGTGGCATCGGGTTTCGATCAGGTTCTGCGCGTCCAACAGACTCCCAGGAAAGACAGCGGGGCTCCTTCGACAATGCCTGCGGCTACGCCAGTTGATTCAGGGACAGCACCGCAGATTCCAGATGGACCCAGAATGAAACCGGCGGCGGCGCCAGTGAAACTTTCTTTCCAACCCAATGGAGTGGTTACAAAAGCCGGATCGCCAATTGTAGTCAGCCTGCATGTGGAAGGGGCCGATGATTTAGCATCCACTCCGATGAAGATAAAGTACGATCCGAAACGGCTGAAGCTGGATGCCGTCACGCCTGGAGCATTTTTGGGTAGCGATGGCCAACGTCCCAACTTCAAAGAAAACGTCCGCAACGACGATGGCGAAGCAACCATAACTCTGAGCCGTTTGCCAGGCAGTAAAGGGCTAACTGGCACGGGTGCGATTCTGGGCTTAACGTTCACTACACTGATGCCAGGAAACACCACTGTTTCTGTGTTGGAACCGAGTTTGAAAACATCGGAGGATCGGCCTGTGCCGGCAAATTCACCGTCACTCAATGTGGAGATCCGTTAGAACGAAAACATGAAACGGCGTCGACAACAACAAGGTGGATTCACGCTGATAGAGATCATTGTGGCCTTCACCATTCTGACTCTGCTCAGCGCCATGGCCGTGCCCCTTGCGCGAGGTAAAGTGCGACGCGACCGGGAACGGGAATTGCGCTATGCGCTGGTTGAAATGCGCAAAGCGATTGATAAATACAAGGATGCAGCGGACCGCGGAGACTTTGGTCAGGTGAAGGCCGATACGCAAGGGTATCCCGAATCGCTGGATGTTTTAGTAGATGGCGTGAAGTTGGCTCAGGGCGATGCGAAGATGAAATTCCTGCGACGCATCCCTAGGGATCCGTTTACTAAATCAACCACGTGGGGGATACGCAGCATGGAGGACGACCCGAAATCGCCAGGCGGTGGCGGTGCGGGAAAGCATGTGTTCGACGTGTATAGCAAGACCTCGGAGAAAGCCCCAGATGGAACAGCATATGCAGAGTGGTAAACAAATTATGCCCGGTTGTGTGAAGCAGGAAGGCAGTTTTCCAAGCTCTCGAAAATTTGACAAAAGCCTGCCAGGTGGGCTTGGCAGGCTGAATGCCTGCCCCACCAACACAACTCCAGGTCTAGTGAAAGTGGGGCAGGCGATTCCGCCTGTCCGCTCGCTTGCGAGCGAAGTTGTTATTCCAATTTCCAACAAATCATATGACATTGGGCAAGCATGCCCATCCCACATTCAGCACTCAACTCAGCGAGCGCACAGTAAGCGCGGCTTCACACTAATTGAGTTGATGGTCGTGATGGGGATCATTACAGTAATCATTTCGATCGCTGTGCCGATGTATCAAAAGTCAATCCTGCGCGGCAAAGAAAGTGTTTTGCGGAGTAACTTGTTCACCATGCGTCAAGTGATTGATGAGTACACTTACGATAAGCAGAAAGCTCCACCGGCGTTAGAAGATTTGGTGAAAGAAGGTTACTTACGACAAGTGCCCATGGACCCGATCACCGGACAAAACAGTAGTTGGAAGATCATCATGGAAGATGCGGCAGGCAGCGCTTCTACAACGGAGCCGGGCATTTTCGATGTGCGCAGTGGGTCGGAACGGCAGAGTTTAGAGGGTACGCCGTACTCTGATTGGTAACTGTTAAACTGATCCCATGAATAATCCGAAAACGGCAGTGGTGGCTGGTGCCAGCGGATTGGTGGGATCTCACCTGTTGCAAGCTCTGCTGCAATCAACCAGCTACGGGCAAGCGGTCGCACTGGTTCGCAAACCTTTGGGTGTAAACCACAGCAAATTGCGCGAAGTGCCAATGGATTTTGATGCTCTCAGCTTTCCTGTGGATGATGTCTTCTGCGCATTGGGGACCACCATTCGCAAGGCTGGGTCAAAGGAAGCCTTCCTTAAAGTAGACAAGGAACTGCCGCTGGCTTTGGCAAAGTGGGCACTGGCCCATGGGGCGGGGCAATTCGCACTCGTTTCTTCAGTCGGCTCCGATGTTAAATCGGGCAACTTCTACTTACAAGTGAAAGGCTCATTAGAAGCGGAACTCAATGGGATGCCGTTTCGCAGCGTCCACGTGGCAAGGCCCTCTTTCTTGTTAGGTGACCGTGGCGATGTGCGGTTTGGGGAGAAGCTGGGCATTGGTGCGGCCACCTTATTGCAACCATTTCTAATGGGTGGTCTACGAATTTATCGTTCGATTCAAGCTGAAACAGTAGCCAGGGCACTAGTCAATGCGGCTATAGGCGGCAAGCCTGGACGATTCGTTTATCATTACGACGAATTACAGCAGATGTCTAATTCGTAATCATTCCCCGCTTTACTCTCACTAACAAATCAAATACAATCCTTGTCATGCGACTGGCCAGCTTTGTCTTTGCGTTTCTAAGCCTTGCGTCCTTGGTGTGCGGTCAGAATTATCCTGTTGAGGATACTTATGACTACAATGGCACTAACCTAACTCCAGACCAACGCGCTGGGCGCAACACTTGGTATTTCTGGACCGGTGGTGGCGAAAAGTTTTGGCGGCAAGTCGCGCAAATTACTCACGGCATTACCGACCTTGTGCAATATGTCGATTCGCGCAATCGTCCCCAACGGTTTAAGACTTTGGGTGTCTTGAACGACCCCGATTGCACTGCGGCCACGCAACCCGATGAGTACGGCTTGTGGATGGATGTTTGCAAAGAAGTGAACGTGCCAGACATCCCCAGCCAATCCTCAGGCGTTGTCGGTCTGCGCAAGTTCAAGAACCCTAAGTTCGATAAATTTGTCTGGGATGCCAAGAAGTACGTTGCCGATCCCGCAACAATTGAACCTCCCTTTCTGATTGGGATGACCTGCGGTTTTTGTCACATTGGCTTCAACCCGCTGAACCCGCCTAAGGATGTTGAGAATCCACGGTGGTCTAATTTTTCTTCAGCGATTGGCAACCAATATTTTAAGGAAGGTACACTGTTTGGCTTGAAATTGAACCCCCAGGATTTCCGTTGGCATGTGGCCAACAATCAACCTGCGGGCACTTCAGATACATCGCGCTTTGCTACCGACCATATTTTCAACCCCAATGCGATTAACTCCATCGTCCATCTGGCGAACCGTCCCTTTCAAACAGAGAAGATGGCCGACGGCAGCACGCGCGAAGTTCATCATGTTTTAAAAGACGGTGCCGATTCGGTGGGCATAGCGTTTGCCTCGCTTCGTGTTTACGTGAACATCGGCATGTGTTCCGATTATTGGACCACGTTGCACGATCCTATTACCGGCACGAAGTTCGCGCAAAAGCCCTTCCGTATGGACTTGGCGCGTAAGGATTGCCCTGATTGGAGCGCCACGGAAAGCCGTATGGCCAATGCCGAAAAGTTTCTACTGACAATTCAGCCCACGCGGCTGCCGTCACAATACTTGAGTAATGATACGGAGCAACTGCGTCGTGGGGCGCTGGTATTTGCCGATAATTGTGCTCGTTGTCATTCCAGTAAACAGCCCCCTGCCGGGCAGGATGCTGCTGTATGGTTTCGTAACGCAGTGCAACAATCTGATTTTTTGGATAACAATTTCCTATCGAATGACCGGCGCTATTCGGTTGCTGAGCTCGGCACAAACATCGGGCGGGCCATGGCCACCAACGCGATTCAAGGTCATGTGTGGGAAGAGTTTTCATCACAAACCTACAAAGATCAACCGGCATCCGATAAGCTCACTGGTTTATACAATCCAGTGCGACCCAGTCATCCAATTGAGTTCCAGCCGCCCGCCGGTGGACGGGGATATTATCGCGTCCCGACCCTATCTGGTGTGTGGGCCACTGCTCCCTATTTCCACAACAACTCGTTGGGCCTGTTCAATGCTGACCCTACAATTACTGGTCGTCTGGCTGCTTTCAATGACGCCATTGAAAAACTGTTATGGCCTGAAAAGCGCTTGGGCCTCCAGTCCATGTGGGTCACCAGTGTAGATAGCGCAGTGCCTTTGGAGAGCGGTTACAAACTGAAAATCAAGAAAGGCACGCCTGTGAATCTGATTGCCAACATCAACGCGCCCGATTTGCAATTGTTGCGAAACGACAATTTTTTCACACGCTTCATCGGCTGGTTGATTGGCAAGGGGCTGCTGAACGATACGTTGTTGCGCAACAATCTTTCGCCAGATTTTGTGGTGGATCGCGGTCACACTTTCGGCAAAGAGTTGAACGATGCCGATAAGCGTGCGTTGATTGAATACGTCCGGACGTTTTAACAGGAGGCCATCCTTATGGCTGATCGCATTTTTGAGCCGTTGGTCTTCAAGAATCTGACTTTGAAAAATCGGTTGATTCGCTCCAATGTTTCCGGACGCTTCGATAACTACGATGGTTCCGGCAATAAGGCTCGTATCAATTGGGAAACACGCTTTGCCCGCGGTGGGGTGGGTGCCATACTCACTTCGTTTGTGCCAGTGCATGGCCGCGGAAGAATTCTGCCCAACTACGCCATGATGGACGCGGATGACAAGATCCCATTCTGGAGCGAGGTGGGCAAACGCGTTCACGATTTTGATTGCAAGTTCATCATGCAACTTAGCCATGGTGGCCGCCAGCGCGATATTGCAGGCATGGAGTTTCCAGAAAGCTGGAGTTCAACATCGAAGCCCGATCCGCTCCACGGTTTTGAAGCCACTGCGATGACTGTGCAACAAATTTCGGAAGTGGTGCAGCAGTTCGGACAGGCTGCAGAACGGGCGCAACGTGCTGGTTTGGACGGTGTGGAACTGCATGGGTCAAACGGGTACCT
The DNA here is from genome assembly GCA_031394025.1 of Acidobacteriota bacterium. Classification (GTDB taxonomy): domain Bacteria; phylum Acidobacteriota; class Terriglobia; order Bryobacterales; family Bryobacteraceae; genus JANXSF01. The sequence continues at coordinate 5,372 of JANMWO010000266.1, read as the reverse complement.
AATCACGCAGTTCCTCAGTTCAGCGATCAATGACCGGACTGATGACTACGGTGGCCCGTTGGAAAATCGGGCGCGATTCGTGAGGGAAATTGTTCAATCCATCCGATTACGTTGCGGCCCGGGCTTCCATTTGCAGATGAAAATCAGTGCCACGGAAAACAACAATGCCATGTCTATTGGTGAACCGCAAGGCAACAACATTCAGGATGCAGTTCAAGTATGTAAGTGGTTAGAGGCCGATGGTGTGGACGCGATTCACGTGTCTACCGGCAGCTTTTTCCCACATCCGCGCAACCCTGCCGGCGACCTGCCCATTGCCGATTTCGTTCGAGTGTACGACAGCATGATCTCCAGCGGCAAGCATACTTTCCGCAATTTCCTGTTGCTGCGGAACGACGTAACAGGTAAGCTGTTTCACGATCAGTGGGTGAAGCAGCGCGGCAATGTGATTGAGGGCTTGAACCTGCCCGATGCGAATGCGATCAAACAAGCAGTGGGCATTCCTGTGATTTGCACCGGCGGATTTCAAACTGCTTCCGTGATTCGGGATGCGATTACTTCCGGCCAGTGCGATGCAGTCAGCATGGCCCGGACACTGATTGCAAATCCAGACTTGCCGCATATGTTCGCGCAAGGGTTAGACCGGCCGCCGGTGCCTTGCACGTACTGTAATAAGTGCCTGGTGAATGTGGTGGAACAGCCACTTGGTTGTTACGATGAAACACGTTTCACTACAAGGGAAGCAATGGTTCGCGACATTCTTTCCGTTTTTAATCCACCGCCGTTTGCTTAAACAAGAGGGAGATTGACTTAGTGCCAACCATATCAATTGGTGACCAGTTTGGTGTTGAACTGCTTACTGCGGAAGCTGGTCCTGGTTCAGGGATCGCGAAGTATTTCAAAGGAAATCTGGCTGGCTTCATCGCGTCGGCTGATCTTGTAACGCTGTTCAACAAGCCGCTAGCCAGCGTAGGTTCCTCACCCATGGGACTGGGGTTCAATTTCAAGAATCCCAGCAGTTTTGGTTCCAGTGGAATTGAATGGACGTTCGGAGCCGGTGCCCGTTCGGTGATTCAAACCAACCAGGCAGGCAGTACGTTATTCGGCGAAGCTGTGTTTGGAGATCCCCTAAAAGTCCGCGCAGGCCAGGCGTTTCTTTCAGTCGCATTCACCCCTTCCTTGTCCATTGGTGCTGCTGGTGCAGACGGCGATCTCAGCTTCGGATTCGCTGCTGGTGGATCGCTGGAACTGCGCACAGGCAGGGCTTTTGACGTTACCGGAGCGGCAATACCGTCGCTTGCCAGCGCCCTGAAAGAAGTTCTTTCCAGCGTCACAATCCCTGGTGATGTGGAAGATTTGAAAACGATGAAGCCAGGGGATGTGGCCGCAGTAAGTGGTTCCGGGCAATTCAAAGTATCGGCATCATTCAACCTTGCTGCAGCCTTGAATCCACTAGCTACTCCTACACTTGGACTTGCGGCCATCGGTGCATTGCAGTTAAAGGCAGGGGCTTCGCTAGTGGTGGGCGCATCCATCGGCATCAGCGGCGGCTATCAGATTCGTGTAACCAAACTTGACGAATCCCGTGTGCGGCTCGGCTATCACAAAATGTCCGGGTCAGAATTCAGGCTGGATGTAACGGCTTCTGGCGGCGTTTCAGCGACCCTTGGCAAGCGTGAGTTCTTGACCATGTTGATCGGCAAACTCTCCACCGCTCCTCAGGAAAATGTTCAGGAGCTGATGAACGATGGGCTTTCCAACCAACAAATTCAAGATATTCAAGATGCCATCACGGCCAGCATTCAACGTTCTCTCTCCCTTTCATTAGCAGCATCGTTCGCCGCTAGCCGCAAAGACACGGCTGCGTTCGAATACGAATTCGATCTTACCGCACTGGATTCTTCGGGCACAGAAGCATTGCACATGGCCCTGGATGGGGACTTGAGTCCATTGACCGTGCTGGCACCGGAGCTGCTGCCAGTGGGCGTGAAGATGCTTCGTAGTGAGTTGGATACCATCCGGAAGAAGTCCATCAGTTGGAAAATTAACCTGTTGGGAATCGTCAACGTATTTCACCTGACAGAATTGATTCAAACCGGCAAGGTGATGTTCGATGCCACCTCTGGGGAACTGCTCATTACTGACTCCATCACGCAAAAGAACATTTTCGTGAAGACGCGTCCGCTGGAAGTGGATACAGAAAAAGTTCGCAAGGTGTTGATGCAGTCCATGGTGCTGACTGCCGCCTATCGCGTAACGGGCATGCGCGATTTCCTCAACTTCAATTGTTCCCAAACTTATTTCGATCAAACGGCCAATGCGCGCTCGCAAAATGTCTCTGATCTTCTGGACAACTTTGTTGCGCTTGATCTGATTGACGATTCAGGGAAGGCTGCATTTCTGGCCAATCCAGTATCAGGGACCTCCAGTCTGTTTCTTGAGCTCAGCCTGGGCGATGCTGCCTTTCAACGAATGTTCCGCGATGCGACAGGGACGCCGCTATCGCAAGAAGCCTACGATGCAATCGGTCGCAAATGCGTTAGTTTATTAGTTCGGGAAGATGACGAAAACGCCTTTCGTCGAACCCCAATGGTAGATGATGCGTTGTGGCTACTGATGACTGACGCGGGTCCGGCAAGCATGCGCTTTGTGTTGCCAGAGGCACTCCGAAAGGACAATACGTTTGCCCTTATCCAGCACGATTACATTGTGATCCGCTGGTGGTCGGCAGCAATGAGCACGGCTGCCGAACGGATTGATTCCATGCTGAAGTTTCTGCAAGGTGCTGATCCGGAAACTTTGAAAGACAACAATGAGTTCAAGAAGCGACGCAGCAATTTGGCTAATGCGTTAACAGATATTGTGAAAAACTCCCAGCCGGATTTTCTAGACGCATGGGGTCTCATTGCAATGGACGAAGCATCGCACCAACAAGGCACCGTGCGCGGGATTTTAATGACGAAGACAGCGGCTTTAGTGAAGGATAGATAGGCTACTTTGCCAAGCGCGCAATCGTTGGTCCTGCACCGGCCAACAATAAAACATAAGCCGCAGCCAACGGTCCCAACTGCGGTTCCAAGCCTGCGCCCAGGCCAGCGATCACAATGGAAAACTCACCGCGCGCAACTAATGCCGTGCCCGCCCGCAATCTGCCTGCAGAATCCACACCTGCTTGTTTTGCTGCCATGTAGCCGGTAAGAATCTTAGTCCCTGCAGTTACTGCGGCAAGAAGCGCGGCAAGTGGCAGCGCGGGCGGAAGAGTTGCGGGATCAACCTGCAGCCCAAAGAAGAAAAAGAATATTGCGGCGAACAAATCACGAAGCGGAGAAAGCAATCGATGAGATTGTTCGGCAATAGGGCCGGACAGTGCAATGCCAACCAGGAATGCTCCAATGGCCGCAGAAACTTGGAATTGTTGGGCGATGCCGGCCACCAGCAACACCGCGCCAAACGTGGTCAGCAAGATAATCTCATCTGATTCATGGGCCACAAACCGGCTGATGCGATTGCCATATTTCAATGCGACGAACAACACTACAAATACAGTGACCAGTGCGACCGAAATGGACATTGCCATTTTTTGAGGGCCACCACCCAACAGGAGGGCGGCCACAAGGGGAAGATAGACGGCCATCGCTAGATCTTCCAACACCAGAACCGAAAGAATGAAAGGGGTTTCTGGATTGTTCAACCGACCCAAATCCACCAGCACCTTGGCGATCACCCCTGACGAAGAAATGTAAGTGACTCCACCCAGCAGTACAGCAGCAATGGGCACCCAGCCTAGTAACAGGCCCATGATCAAACCCGGTGGAAAATTAAGCAGAAAATCCAGCAATCCGGCGTAGAGCCCTGTACTCAGGTTGGACTTTAATTGTTCACCCGTAGATTCCAGACCTAACATGAAAAGCAGTAATAGGACGCCGATTTCAGCCCCTACATGAATGAAACTTTCGCTCACGTGCAAGGGAAGAATGCCGCCATTACCAAACGCGAGGCCAGCCAGTAAGTACAGCGGGATGGAAGAAACTCCCCACCGTTTGGAAAGCCGTGCCAGTATGGCAAGCCCCACAACAGCCGCGCCTATTTCAATAAACAGCATTGAAACATCGGTGGTTGGGGTGTTCATACCCAACTATACAACTCATCTGGCGGAGGGTCTAAACCTCCACCAGAGTTACACCATACGCCTATTTGCATCGGAAACACCAACGCAACCGATTTTTCCAATATACTGTCTCAATGCGCTTCCTGATCCTCAACCTCATCGCTCTCTTCACCACCTTTGGGGAAGACAGCAGACGTATTCTGCGGGTCGATCATTTTGTGCCGGTGAAATCCACGGTCCCTTCCATCATGGGACAAATCACCCCCATCTACGTGCGCGAAGTTGTCCAAGCTGGAATCGCGCTACGGAACACCACTTCCGATAAGGTTGTACTTTTCGTTCACGGTGCCGGGACGCCCGCAGAGGTGGCTTTCGACGTTCCCCATACCAATTACAGTTGGATGGAATTTTTGGCCAATGCCGGTTACGATGTGTTCGCCATGGACATGACTGGCTACGGTCGTTCTACTCGTCCCGCACTAATGAACGATCCCTGTAATCTGGCCAAGGAACAGCAAGCCGCCGTCACTGCCACTCCATGCCCAGCCGCCAATACGCGCAACCTCACCACCATCGCTTCCGATTGGAACGACATTGGTTCGGTTGTGGATCACTTACGGACGTTGCGCCATGTGGATAAGGTCAACCTGATCGGATGGTCGTTAGGCGGTCCGCGCGCTGGTGGTTACACTGCGCAGAATCCCGCAAAAGTAAATAAGCTGATCCTGCTTTCACCTGCCTATGGCCGCAGCGCTGTAGAAGCCAGCCCAGCCATGCAAGCTGCTTCCGGTGCGGTGATGAACACCCAATCACTGGAAGAGTTTACTGCGAATTGGGATCGTCAAGTGGGTTGCGCTGATCAAATCGATCCAGCCGTTGCCAAAGTTGTCTGGTCGGAAATGCTCGCGTCAGACTCGGTAGGTGCTACTTGGGGAAGCGGCGTTCGTCGAGCACCACTGGTAACCAGTCGCGGTGGCTGGGACACAGCGGCAGCAGCCAAAGTACTAACCCCAGTATTGCTGTTCGCGCCAGTGCATGATAAGCAGGTGACGCCGGAAGGGGTTCGCCGTCTGTTTGACGATCTTGGGACGGGTCAAAAAGTTTATGTCGACCTGGCCTGTAGTTCACACAACGCTTTATGGGAAAAGAACCACTTGCTGATGTTCCGCGCCTCGCTGGAATGGTTGGCCAAAGGCTCAGTAAACGGCAACAAAGAAGGAATCGTCAAGCTAGGGTATTGACGGAGTGAGTGAGACAGGCATCC
>JANMWO010000093.1:0-3029 GCA_031394025.1 Acidobacteriota bacterium | reverse complement strand
TAGCCATGCCCTCGGCCAGTGGGAAAGCGATTCGTGCTGCTGTGGCAAGAGGCAAGCAGGCAGGCATTCCCTGTCGTATTGTGCCGGGTCTAGGAGAATTAATCAGCGGCAAACTGGCGATTCGTCGTATGCGCGAAATTTCAGTCAGCGATTTGTTGGGACGGGAGTCTGTGGAATTGGATATGGAGACTGTCCATCGGGCCACCGAAGGACGTTCCATTCTGGTCACCGGTGCAGCGGGCTCAATCGGCAGTGAACTCTGCAACCAATTGGCTAAATATGGTCCGCGGCAACTGGTCGCTTTAGATCAAGCTGAAAGCGAATTGTTTCGATTGGAAGCTGATCTGCGCAGACATCATCCTGATCTGAATCTGGTCGTAGAAGTTGGCGACATCCGTGACCCTCGCCATGTAGAAATGGTGATTGAACGCTACGCCGTGAACTCCATTTTCCACGCCGCCGCCTATAAGCATGTCCCTATCATGCAACGGCAGGTTTGCGAAGCAGTGCGAAATAATATTCTGGGAACATGGAATCTGGCGCAAGCTGCTTGGCGGTTGAATGTTTCCAGCTTCTTGATGATTTCCACCGACAAGGCCGTTAACCCCACCAGCATCATGGGACTAACCAAACGGGTTGCGGAGCTGATTGTTTGTGCTCATCGCTCCAAATTAGCTACAGGCCATCAAACCAAATTCGTCTGTGTTCGGTTTGGCAATGTTCTAGTTAGCAATGGCAGTGTGGTCCCGATTTTCCAAAAACAAATCGCCGCAGGTGGCCCGGTAACTGTAACCGACCCGGAAATGAGACGTTATTTCATGACCGTGCAGGAAGCCGTCCAACTGGTTTTACAAGCTTCCACCATGGGTAAAAAATCGGAAATATTTGTTCTGGATATGGGCAAGCCAGTGAAGATTGTTGATCTTGCAAAAGACATGATCACCCTGGCTGGCTTCGTCCCTGGCGAAGATATCGAAATCCGTTTTACTGGTCTGCGCCCTGGCGAAAAGTTGTTTGAAGAAATTAGTCTGGCTGGTGAAAACATCATGCCCACGGCGCACACAAAAATTTGTGTGTTTCAAGGGAAGCAGATAACTTTTGACCAACTTGGCCCCTGGGTCTCAACACTACAGAACCTGCTATGGCGGCGGGATGAAGCAGCCATTATTGAACAATTGAAACTTCTTGTTCCCGAGTATCAATCTTCGTTTGAACCAGCTCAGCCCACTCCAGACCAGAATGCAGCTCCCGTGGCGGGCAAGTTGGTTCGGGCATTCAAAGCAGCAGCCGGTTAAAGAATGCAGGAGACACTACCGAATCGAATGGCGGTTACCGGTGCAGTGGTTGTGGACCAGCAAGTGCAACGTCCCATCCGTGTTTTCATGATGGATTTATTGTCCATCGTTCCTTACTATACCGGCCATTTATGCGCCGCTTTGAAAAATGTGAGCGAACTTCAAGTCGAAGTTGGGACTATCACCTACCATCTGGACCCTGAGTTTTTTCAACGCAAACAATTGCAAACGAACCCAGGTGCGCTGGACGTTATTTCAAAGGTTCGCATTGATTCTCCTCCATTGCGCCGGGTTCTGAAAACCATTGAGTGGCTGGTTAACATGGCCGCCCTGCTGCTTCGATTCGCGTTCTCAAAGCCAGACCTGATCCATGTACAATTTCTACCTATGTTGAAACTCGGCGTGCCTTTAGAACTGTGGTTTTTAAGGTTAGCTCGCATGCGGGGCATCAAGGTTATCTACACTGTTCATAATGTTCTTCCGCATGATTCTGGAACAGAGCAGCGAGCCAAATACAAAGTTATCTACAGTCTTGCAGACCGATTAATCTGCCACGATATTTGCGCCAAACAGCGGCTTATCGAAGAATTTCAAGTGCCTTTGGAAAAGATTTCTGTGATCGCCCATGGTCCCCTGTTTGATCAACCCACCCAGCGCGTGGTGGGCAATGGACGAAAAATATTGGATCTCACGAAGCAGCCGACGTTGATTCTGTGGCAGGGAATTTTACGACCATACAAAGGCGTTTCCTTCCTGCTTCAAGCGTGGCGTCGAGTGATGACCGAACTGGGCGACGAGCAGGCCTATCTGGCAATTGTGGGTAACGGCGAGGAAGAATTAATCGCCTCAATCCAAGAAGAAGTTGCAACCTTGGGTATCGCGCCCACCGTGAAACTGGATTTACGCTTTATCTCTGTAGACGAAATGACCGACCTTTATCTTGACGCCGATGTGTTGGTTTATCCTTACAGCGAAGTGACCACTAGCGGTGCACTGATGACCGGAATCGGCTACGGCAAAGCCATCATTGCCACGCGGCTACCAGCATTTGAACAGTTGCTGCATGATGAACAGAACGCCTTGTTAGTCTCCTATGGGGATGTAGACGAACTGGCGTCCACTCTTCTGCGCCTCATCCGTGATGAACCGTTGCGCCAGCACCTGGGAAATCGGGCAAAGGAAAGTTATTCCAATGGGTCGCAATGGAGCGATATTGCTGGTCAAACGCTGCAATGCTACCAGGCTGCACTACAACCGGGCACAGGATGCAGATGACCGCATCGAATCCAGTGACTGGGGAATTCAAAAAGCTTTTCCAGCAGTCTTCGCATTACCTTTTGGGAATTGGTGGAACCATGGCGTTGGGATTTATATCGTTCCCAATTTTCACCCGCATGTTTTCCATCGCCGATTACGGCATGATCGATTACGCTTCAAAAATCCTGCTGCTGCTCACGGCCCTATCCAAAGCTGGGATGCAGAATTCAGTACTGCGCTTCTTCAACCATAAAGACTTCGCCAATGATCCGGCCGCAGCCAAGCGCTATTATTCCACCGCCTTCTTCGGCGTTTCCGCGGTTGCCGCTTTGGTCACCATCCCGTTGATTGGTTTAGGATTTTTGCCTGCCTCATTGAGCGGAGGTCCACTTGCTTCCATTCTCTGTTTTGCTTCTTCCCTTGTATTTTTGCGAGCCATTCAATCTATCCTCTGGTCGTTTCTACGAATTGAGGAAC
>JANMWO010000214.1:0-4129 GCA_031394025.1 Acidobacteriota bacterium | reverse complement strand
CCTCAGAAATTCAGAAACGATTTCGACGAATCCGCAGTCCACGCCGATTCCATGGTGGCCAAGTCGACCGGGTGTACGTGCTCAGCCGAGTGACTTTGGGTGCCGACATTGCCATCACCAGTCAATTTCTGCAAGCAGCTTGCGCCTTGTTTCCTGACGCGGATATCTACTTTGTGGGTCCTCGCAAAAACTACGAACTCTTTGCCGGAAATCCGCGCATCCAGTTGATGGAGGCTACTTATAGTCGCACCGGTTTGCTTGCGGATCGGCTTCGAACGGGAATGGATCTTGCTCATCAACTGGCTCATCCGCATTCTCTGGTGCTTGACCCTGACTCCCGACTTTCCCAACTGGGTTTGCTACCACTTGGTGAAGAGTCCAACTATTATTTCTTCGAGAGTCGATCGTATGGTTACCCTGGAACGAAATGCTTAGGTCAACTTGCCGGAGAATGGCTGAACGAAATCTTTGGATTTTATGGTGCCATGCCCTGGATAAATCCAATCTGCACCAACCCGGTACCACGCGCCGAAATAACCGTCAGCTTCGGATTCGGCGATAATCCTGCGAAACGAGTTGGACCTGATTTTGAACTGGAAGTTGTGCGGAGCCTACGGCGTCAAGGCCACCCAATTTTGATCGATGAGGGTGGGTCCCCAGACGAACAACAGAACGCCCATCGTATTGCCCATGCCACTGGTGCGCAAACCTATCAGGGAAGCTTTGCCTGCTTCAGTCAAGCCATTCAATCCAGTCGCCTTTACCTGGGTTACGATTCCGTAGGCCAACACGCGGCAGCCGCCCTAGGCGTGCCGGTGATTACAGCGTTTCGGGGATGGGCCAATGAGCGGATGCGACAGCGTTGGACGCCCTGGGGGCAAGGTGTTCGTCACGTTTTGCCGCTAAAGATGGAAGATAGTTCCGACTCGGCTGAACAGATGATCGCACTGGCGAAAGAGTTGCTTTAAAGTGGGACAGGCATCCCTGCCTGTCCTGTTCTAAATCTGAATACTGCTGCCGCTCTTTAACCAACTCGCCAGCGCGTCACCCGGCCTACGCTGGATTCGTCGACAGAAAATCTTCGATCTTCGCCACTTCCTGTGCTGTCAAACGGAACTCCATCGCGCCTACCACTCCTGGAACCTGACTTGGTCCGCGCACCCCAACAATGGCTGCTGTTACCTCCTGACGACGCAGTACCCAGGCGATGGCGACTTCTCCAGGAGTCCTTCCGTGCACCGCTCCAATGGCCCGCAACTCTTCGGCTAACGCAAGATTTCTTGTTAACTTCGGCTCTTGAAAATCGGGCAGGTTCCGCCGGAAATCGTCTGAAGGAAATGCGGCCACGCGTTCACGCTTCATTGATCCCATCAACAATCCATTGCGCATCGGCGAATAGCTGATCACGCCAATATTATTCGCACCAGCGTAGGGCAGAATCTCTTCTTCAATGCCGCGAACCAACATAGAATAAGGTGGCTGTAACGACGTGATCGGTGCAATGGCCTGGGCTCGCTTCATTTGCGCAACATTGAAATTGGAAACGCCAATGTAGCGCACCTTGCCTTGCTGTTGCAGTTCGGCCATTGCCGTCCAACCTTCTTCAATGTCTTCTTCCGGCTCTGGCCAATGGATTTGATACAGATCAATGACGTCCAACTTCATCCGTCGCAGGCTGTCTTCACATTCCTTCTTTACCGAATCGGCCTTCAAACATTTTACAATTTGCCGATCGGCATTCCACGTCCGTTCACACTTTGTGAAGATGTACGGGCGCTTGGTCATTCCTTCTAACGCCCGGCCCACCATATCTTCAGAATGTCCCAGCCCGTAAACCGCAGCCGTGTCTATCCAGTTCATCCCTGCGTCTATGGCGGCACGGATCCCCGCAATGGATTCGTTATCATCTTGCGGCCCCCATCCAAACGCCCATCCGCCCCCGCCAATGGCCCACGCCCCCACTCCCACTGAAGTAAGAGAGAGGCTACTATTTCCCAACTGTTTTGTTTGCATCTTTACCTTTGTAGCATCTACGTTCAAGGTTTGCTGAAATGCTGTAAACTCCTAAGGAAAGTGCCAACCGCTCCTTCTCCCCGTGAACTCACCTTCAAAGCCATTGTTTTAGGTCTTTTTCTATCTTTGGTCTTTGGTGCCGCCAATGCTTATCTGGGACTGAAAGCAGGGCAGACGGTTTCCGCCACCATCCCTGCAGCGGTCATCGCCATGGCCATTTTTCGGATGCCGTGGTTCCGTGGAACCATTCTGGAACAGAACATTGCCAGAACTGCGGCCAGCGTTGGGGAAGCGCTGGTGGCTGGTGCCATATTTACCCTACCGGCCTTTGTCATCACCGGCATGTGGACAGACCTCAAAGCAAATTACTGGGAGGCTTCTGCCATTTTATGCGCCGGTGGTTTAATCGGTGTCTTCTTCATCATTCTGCTTCGCAAGCCCCTCTGTGTTGATGCAAACTTGCCCTGGCCGGAAAGTGTCGCCAGTGTGGAGATCGTCAAAGCCGGTGAGGCTGCAGATTCCTCCGCACCCAAACTTGTATTCGGATCCATGGCTATCGGTGCCTTGATTCAAGTCCTAAAAAGCGACAAAGGTATCCCGGTCTTGAAAGAGTTGGCTGAAGGATTCATTACCTTTCCCAAAGCACTGGTGCATCATTTTGGTTTTGATAAAGCTCCCCTTGCTACGGTCACACACACCGGCGGAATTTCCTGGGCAACTCCCGCTTTGTCTCCTGCATTGATTGGTATCGGATACATTATTGGGCCGGAATATGCGTCAGTGAGCTTCGCCGGTGGAATACTGGCCTGGTGGGTGCTGATTCCCATGCTGCTGTTTTTCGATCCCGATTTTGCCAATCGTCTGGGTGGACCAGAAAAAGTAAGTGGGGCCGTTGCTTCTTTTACCATTTGGTACAACATTGTTCGACCCATAGCTGTTGGCATGATGCTGGTCTCCGCCGCATCTACTTTATTTGGGATGCGGCAAACGTTGATAACTTCTTTGCGAGGAGCCTGGAACGCTTCTCGACAATCCTCAGGAACCGTAAAACTGGACCGCACGGAACAGGATATTCCACCGCAATGGGTTATTGGAATTTCGGTTTTTCTAACCATCATGCTGGCCTTCATTTATCATTCCTTCACTAAGGGATGGCCCTCCGCCATTGCTGCGGCAGTCGTTATGGCCATTGCCGGATTTGTTCTTTCTGCGGTAGGTGGTTATCTTGGCGGATTAGTCGGCGTTTCCAACCAGCCCACTTCCGGCCTTACGCTTTCAGCACTGGTTCTAGCAGCCCTGGTCATGATTTCCTTAGGCGTCCATGGCAAAGAAGGAGTTGCCGCAGTGCTGGGAGTGGCCGGGGTGGTTTGCGTCGCCGTGTCCACTTCCGGTTCCTTGCTGCAAGATCTGAAAGCTGGTCATCTGTTGGGTGGAACGCCTTGGAAAATGGAAGTCGTAGAAATTATCACTGTGGTGTTACTCTCTTTCTTTTTGTTAGGACCCATCATTGCGTTGCATGAAGCGAACCTTGCCACAGGCGGCATTGGCGGAAGGGAACTTCCCGCTCCGCAAGCAGGATTGATGGCTCAACTAGCCAAAGGCATTGTCGATGGCGATATGGCTTGGGGCTTGCTCGGCGCTGGTGCTGCCTTGGGAGTTGCGCTCATTCTCTGCGGTGCCAGGGCACCCATGCTGATCGCTGTGGGCATGTATTTACCGTTCGACACTTCCGCAGCGATTTTCACCGGCGGCGTAATCCAGTGGTTCGCCCGCAAGCTTACCGCAAATGCTAAGGATGCCGGACGTCTGAAAGCAGAAGAAGTTGGGACCCTGATCGCTTCCGGATTAATTGCAGGTGAAGCCATTGCCGGTATTCTACTTGCAGTCACCTTTCTGGCAGGTCTGCCGTATATCTATAAATTTCAATTGGGTGCAACAATAGAAAGTTGGCTATCCATTCTTACCTTCTTGGGCTTGGTCTATCTTATGGTAGGGCTTCCAGCGAAATACGCAAAGCGATAGCAATCTCATGAGCCAATATTTTCGAGTTTTCCGTTCTTACCTGTTGCTCACCTGCCTATTGCCTATTCTTCTTGCAGTGATCCTTTTCACCGCG
>JANMWO010000202.1:0-9161 GCA_031394025.1 Acidobacteriota bacterium | reverse complement strand
GCCCACAGGCCGAATAAGAAGGAGACAATAGCTCCGCCAAGCATGAGCAACAAACTAAATCGAGAAGCCTGCTGACGCTCAAATCCAAAGGATTGCGCATTTCGCAAAAAGACAAAATGACCCACGAACACGCCGATCCCGCCAAGAATCGTCGATAGATCGAAAACAACCACGCCGATGCGAACTGGTGGAGCACTCAGATAGGGCAACATTGTGTTTTCAGCAATTGTGTCTTCAGCAAGTAAGCGAACTTAATGACCGTATCTTATCGTAATTTCCTAATTAGTGTTGCCTGCGGGCAGTCTTCCATATGTCGTGCGCCGCAGTAGCAAACGGAATGGCCTCAGTATCCGCATTCACCGGATAGCGCTCGTGGCCTGGATAAACCACATAACGTCGGGCCACTTTCAGATCTTCACAAGCGTAATGAAAACCTTTAGCCGGATGAGGTATCAAAGATCGCTTCACCTCAATCGCAATGCGCTCCCCAGCAGCAGATTCCAGCAGTAAATCAATCTCAGCCCCAGCCGACGTGCGATAGTACCAGGCATTGGTTCCCTCGGGCATTGCCTGTATAATTGTCTCCACGACAAAACCTTCCCAACTGCCACCAACAACCGGATGCCCCATCAATTCGTCCAAATTCTTGATTCCCAGCAGGGTATGCACCAAGCCTGAATCGCGAATGTAGATTTTCGGCGACCGTGTAAGCCGCTTACCCGCGTTTTGCGTCCAAGGCTGCAACCGGCGCACCAATAGCAGGTCCACCAGTAAATCAAGATAGCGGGCCACCGTTTGACCGCTCACCCCTAACCCGGTCGCAATGCGGGACGCGTTGAACATTTGGCTCTGGTTGTGCGCCAGCATCTGCCAAAACCTGTGTAGCGTTTGCGCTGGAACGCGGGGCCCAAGCAACGGAATATCCCGCTCCAGATAAGTTTGGATAAAGGATTGACGCCACATGGTACTGCGGTGATCGGACTTCGCCAGAAAACTTCCAGGAAAGCCACCGCGCACCCACAGCCGGTCCAATGTCTGCGCCTCGCCATCATCAACTTCCGCTGCGGTCAACGGAGGAAGCTCCGTGAAGGCAATCCGGCCAGCCAAAGACTCAGATGTCTGCTTCAGTAATTCAATGGACGCTGAACCAAGTAATAGGAACTGTGCTGTGTTCAGGCCTTTGCGCCGTCGTTGATCAATCACCCCCCGCAGTGTTTGAAAAATTCCTGGAAGACGATGAATCTCATCCAGAATCAATAACTTACCTTCAGTGACGTTCAAGTACAGCTCAGCGTCGGCGAGCTTGGCCAAGTCTGAGGGTAGCTCCAAGTCTAAATAAATTGCCCCAGGGTATTGCTCAGCAAAGCGGAATGCGAGCGTGGTTTTGCCGACTTGCCTTGGCCCAAGCAGGCCAACGGCAGGGAACTGATCGAGAAGTTCCTGGATCACCTCGAAGTATTGTTCGCGAAGTATCAACCTTGTAATTATGCCACACAATGACATATTTGCATGGTTGAATGAAGTACTTTCGTATATATGAACCTTGCAAAGATTCCACGACATGGAAGATTTGCAAGGTTATAAGAGTTGAAGAACACAGTAGCTGGTGGGAAGATTTCACCGGTTTTCCTAAAATCGAACAGCTTCAACCTGGTTGGAAGAGCACATGTTCCACTCCATTGAAATGGCCTTCATCTTGAGACCCACCGATAGCGTTTGGTATTATGAGACTCCGAATGATGCCCTATGTACCTCCCCAAACACATCACTATTTTTGGGGGCATTCTTGGAGGCTTGGCTTGCTTACTATTTGCTCAGAGATCCCCCCAATCAACCACAACAATTGATGCTACGGCTCTGAAAGATGTTGGTTATGTAAGCGCCGATGTGTGCGGGGGGTGTCATCAAAAGATCGCCGATACTTACAAGCAAACGGGGATGGCTCGTTCCTTTTATCGCCCCTCGCCCGGTAACACGATTGAAGACTTCTCCAAAAACAATCCCTTCTACCATAAGCCATCGGACAGCTATTTCACGATGATCCAGCGCGAGGGCAAAATGTATCAGCGCAGACATCAAGTGGATGCTGATGGCAAGCAAGTGAATGTGATTGAGAAACAGGTGGACTACATTTTAGGTTCTGGAAATCATGTTCGCGCTTACGTGAATCGGACTTCTGCCAATAAGCTGATTGAAATGCCGCTTGCCTGGTATACCGAAAAAGACGGTTACTGGGGCATGAATCCGGGCTACGATCAGCCCGCGCATGATGGCTTTCGCCGCGCATTGGGGTACGATTGCATGTTCTGCCACAATGGGTATCCAGAAATTCCAGCGGTCAATCAGCAACGTTTCGCTGAGCCCGTTTATCCCACTGCAATGCCCGAAGGAATTGATTGCCAGCGCTGCCACGGCCCTGGGCGCAACCATGTTCAGCTTGCGAAAACAGCGGATGTGTCTGCAGATAAAATCAGGAATGCAATCGTGAATCCATCGCGCCTGGGAGCTGAGCGCAGCATGGAAGTATGCATGCAATGCCATCTTGAAACAACCAGCTTCCCACTGCCGAACGCACTGCAGCGCTATGGACGAGCTCCTTTTTCCTATAGACCGGGTGAACCATTGAGTTCATTTCTATTGGCGTTCGATCACGCTCCGAACAAAGGTCGTGACGACAAATTTGAGATTGTGAGTTCTGCTTATAGACTGCGCCGGTCAGCCTGTTTTCTCCAAAGCAAAGACAAACTGACTTGCACCACTTGCCACAATCCCCACGATGTTCCTCGCGGTGCGCAGGCAGAAAAACATTACACAGCGGTATGCAGGCAGTGTCATAGTGCCGCTTTGGATCAACTGGTGGCCGCAGCGAAACATACATCGGATCCCCGTTGCACACCGTGCCACATGCCCAAACGGCGCACTGAAGACGTAGTGCATGTGGTTATGACCGATCACTACATTCAGCGCCGCAAACCTGCTGGAGATCTACTGGCAGAGATGGCGGAACGGCATGAGACCGATGCCACTGCATACCGTGGTCCGGTTGTTCCCTACTATCCTCTTGCATTACCGAAAACGCCGGAGAACGATCTGGATCTTGCTGTTGCCCAGGTGGTTGAAAAAAGCAATTTGAACGCGGGCATTCAGCAACTCACGGCGGCGATTGCAAAACATACTCCCCAACGCGCGGAATATTATTTGGAGTTGGCCGACGCCTTGCGCAACAGTGGTCAATTGGCCAAGGCTGTGCCGGTTTATGAAGACGCGGTCCGGCGCAATCCGAAATCGAACATCGCGCTGCAAAAACTTGGAGCCTCATTACGACGATCAGGAAAGCATGCGGAGGCTGTTGGATTTCTGCAAAAGGCCACCGCCATTGCGCCCGATAACGCGATCACGTGGCATGAACTGGGGCTTGCCTTGCGGGCTCAAGGAAAGCAGCAGGATGCCGTTATTGCTCTGCAAAAGGCAGTTACGATTGATCCAGATAGGGCAGAGGGGCACAACAACCTTGGCATCATCTGGTTCGGTCAGGGGAAGCAGCTTGAAGCGGAAGCTGCGTTCCGTGAGGCTATCCGCATTCAACCGGAGTACGCTGACGCACATGGAAACCTTGCCAATCTTCTTGCTGCGGTCGGCGAGCTTACACAAGCGCGCAATGAGTTCGACCTTTCGCTGCGGCTGCGTCCCGACGATGCTGTGACTCGCTACAACTGCGCAATGCTGCTGGGGCGGATGCGTCAATTCGAAGGAGCGCAGCGGGAGTTGGAGGCAGCACTGCGAACAGATCCCGCAATGATTGATGCGCACTTGCTTTTGGGCGATTTGTTAATGGCCAAGGATCAAGCGAAAGTTGCAATCTCACATTACCGCGAAGCGTTGCGAATGCAGCCAGCATTGGGCAGGGCGCATTTGAGTCTGGGGTCGGCTCTGGCAACTGGTGGGGATGTAGCAGGAGCACTTCCGCATTTGAGAAAAGCAGCAGCGGACGCGGACCCTTCCGTGCGTCAGGCGGCAGTTCAAATGCTTCGCCAGTTGGGCAGATAACGATTTGATCGGTCGACCAACGCGTGGGAACCTTGGCCATTGGAATTCCCGTACTATGCGTGCATGGCTTAATCCTGAATTCCGAAGTTAGTGGGATAGGCCTCCCGGCCTGTTGTGTCCTTACATCTGAATGCTGCCGCCGTGTGATATTTTCGAGGGCCTGAAAAGGAACAGGCAAGGATGCCTGTCCTACTTAACTCTCAACTTCGGAATTCAGGTTAATGCCACAAAACAGAGTTTCCTACAACTTCGGAGGTCGAGAGAGGCAAGATTATGCTGCGGACAATCTTGTTACATGGAGGTTCTTACGGTTCTTTTCCGCTTGCCAAAGGTCATACTGAACCTGCTGGCTAAGCCAGCTTTCGGCGCTTGTGTCGAAAGCAATTGAGAAACGGATCGCCATCAGAGGGCTGACTCCAACTCGCCCATTGACGATGCCAGACAGAGCCTTCCGGCTTACACCAAGGGATCGAGCTGCCGCTGTGACAGTCAAGTTCAATGGTTCAAGGCACAGTTGCCTGAGCACCTCACCGGGGTGCGGCGGATTGTACATCTTCATTTACCTCAATGGTAGTCCGCCCACGTGCCCTTCCGCTGCCCACGGAGTTCATGGAGCAGCCACTTCGAAATAAAAAAGGTGCGACAAAATGCCGCACCTCTTTAACTCTCAAACCTGGACAACCTTACTAGAAAGACAAACGCGCTGAGAACTGCACCTGACGCGGAGTCCAGAAAGATGACTGCAATGACTGGATACCGTCCGATGTATTCGGATTGTTGTTGCCTTGCACATTGAACGCATTAAACGCGTCTATGTTCAATCTGACCTTCACCCTTTCGGAAAGGGAAACGGACTTGTAAAGCGAAATATTGGCGTTGTGATTGAAAGGTCCAAGCAGGGTGGTTTGTGAAAACGGGTTGGCTCCAGATGGTCCTGGAGAAAATCCTGTTACTACAGAAGTCCCGTTCTTTAGAGGAACAGTGACGTTGTTATTGCCATAGTTCGGCGTGCCTGGAATATTGTTGATGGGCTCAAGGTATGGCTTGTAATTGGTGGGCAAGCCGGTGACACCGTTCTTAGCAGCATTGGCAACCGTAGGAGGAATGTATCCGTTGAACCAAAGATAGGAAGGACGGCAAACGCCACTGCGGCAATCGGTGATTGGCGCACCACCTTTATAAATTTCAATCGGATTCGTTGCACCAAAGTTGGATGCTGCAACCTGGAAGCTTTGTGAGACAACCTGCCCGGTGAAGGCAATCTGGAAACCACCAAAGACAGCTTCCATGAACCGATTGGAATTACCCATAAAATGCTTTCCCTTGCCAACTGGGATATCCATAATGCCATTGAAATTCATCCGATGAACTGGAATGGCGATGTCAGGATGATAGTTCTCATAGCGATTAAGCGCGCGGCTTGGTTCCAGATCAGTACCGACGTCAAGCCCCTTGGGGAGCACACCCGGAGCGTAGTTCGATGCAGGATACAAAGTGTTATCGCGGAAAGTATTTCCACCCACGCGGAAAGCTCGCGAGTAAACATAGAAAGCCTGATAGCCGAATCCCTTCCTGAATAGACGCTGATAGTTGATTTGAATTGCGCTGTCGTTTGACCAGCCCGTCTTCAACGAAACCACATTGCCGCCCCAGGTCTTCTGGTCATATGGACGGGTGGCCGTTCCGGAGAAAGTACCCGTCGGCGGTATTGTTCCTGTGACCTGTTCCCAAACATAAGTGGAAGGTGCATTGTTGTATGAATAATTCTGATCCAGATTTTCTCCATGCGTGAACACATAGCTGAGACGCAAAACTGAGCCATCCTTGAAAGGTTGTTCAATGGTCAGATTGGCTTCCCGTACGCGAGCTGGTGGATACTTGGCGGCTAGCGTCATCATGCTGACGCCCGGAAGCAGCGCGGTAGTGGAGTTGGTGTCAACCACATTGGCGCTGTTTAGCCCTGCTACTACGGACTGCGAATTACGCAGCAGATAGTTTGGCAATCCGTCCGGCGCTTGGGATGCGGAGGTGTAGCTCTGCGTGTAGGCGGCGGTGAATGGATAAGCTGAGGTTAGGTATCGCACAGAGTTGCGGATCGGCACCGGATAAATATATTCTCCATAGCCCGCCCGGATCACGGTGCCCAGGTTCTTAATAGGAGGAATGTAGGCGAAGCCTAGACGTGGCATGAAATTCGCCATGTTGCCATACATGCCCGCTGACGGAAGTCCCACTTGCTGCGGGGTTGCGAACTTCACTCCCAGACTCTTCAAATTGTCCAGGATGGCTTGGGTGGTAAATCCGCTTTGCACATAAGAAGAAGGTTCCTTGGCCAGCACAATTGAGTTGCTCTTCAAATCAAAAGTGACGAATTCGTCGTTCTTGATTTTCGGGGCAGGATGCATTTCCCAGCGCAGCCCGGCGTTGATAGTCAGACGCCGATTGACGCGAAAGTTGTCTTGAAAATATAACCCGGTTTCGCGCAGCCGTGAATGCCCGAATGGTGCGTTCTTCCTTTGGCTGTAAGAACTGGCTGCCCCAAGAAAGAAGTCCGCATCCTGATAGCCGGTATTGGGCTTGGCACCATAGTTGGCACCGGTGGTTGGATCGTAAACCGCAGTGGCCTGATTTGAGAATAGAATTTGATCCGGTGAACGATCCGAAAGATAACCGAAGCGTTCATGACGGAAGCGGCCACCAAAGGCCAACTGGTGCTTACCAGAAACTTTGTTGAAGTTCTGGTCCACCGTGGCAACCATCTGGCTCATGCCGTAATACCATTGGGAACCGCCATACGGCATAATCAGGTTCGATCCAATTTCCGGAAAGCCACCCTGACCAAAATTATTGGGAAGTCCCAACTGCTTTTCATAATTCCCCAGGGAAACCTCGTTTCCTTGAACATACATTCGCTGCCATTGTTGGCTCACAACTGTCTCAGAAAAGAATGTTGGGGAAAACACATGGGAGAATCCCAAGGCGCCGCTGATCGTTTGAATGGGGATTGTCTGATACCCGGTGGCTCCGGCGGGCAGACCACCACCAGCGATATTGGCAGGTGAAGCGGACGGATAGTTGCGCAGTGCTTGCTGCTGCTGATCAATGTCAGTAAATCGGAAATACATGCGGTTGTTCTGATTGAAGACGTGATCCAGGCGAGTGGTGAAATTAGGAACGGTCTGCGTAATCGGATTGATGTCTGTGATGTTGGAGTTGACCAACGGATTATCGGCAGTCTGTGGAAGTGGCGTGGCGGCATACATTGTCTTGGCCAGCGGGCTGATTCGATTGATGGGAATTTGGTTGTTGGGAAACGGCGTGCGCTGCAAAGTGCCAGCCTGGGTGGTGTTTGGATCGTAAATAGTCTGCTGGATGCCAGCGCCATTAATCAGTCCGCTGAAGTCGCCATTTCTCATGGCCACTGTTGGCACTCTTACCAGTTGGTCGGAGGATTGACGCAACGAGAAGCGCTCATACGCGAAGAAGAAGAACGATCTGTTTCTGCCATCATAAATTTTAGGGATAAAGATGGGGCCCCCAACTGAACCGCCGAATTCATTGCGAATCAGTTTTGGTGCGGCGAAGTTGGCTGGGTTTTGGCGCGCCTTGGCCACGCCAATGGCGTTGTTGCGGGCCGTTTCAAAAAAGGAACCGTGGATCGCATTGGTGCCTGACTTTGTCGTCAAAATAACGGTTGCCGGAGTGGCGAACTGTGCGCCGGAGTTCAGTGTTTCGAACTTAGCTTCCTCAACAGAATCGGGATCGGGCAGAGTGGCCTGGGCTGAATTACCGGCACTGCCAAAGTTGCGATTTGTCATCGGCGCGCCGTCCTGAGTGTACTCCATACCTTCACCCATCACCCCGTTTGCACGGGTGCCACCGGCTTCAATGCCAGGCACTGTATTTTGGGCGAGACCTAAAATATTGCGACCGTTTTGTGGAAGCTGATCAATGCGGCGGGCATCCAAATGTGTGCTGACCGTGCCGCTGTCATAGGTGATGGATTGCGCCCCTTCAGTGGTAACCGTCACCGTTTCGGCCACGTCGCCGACTGCGAGTTTCGGATTGATGGCTGCGTTCTGCGCGTCTTGAAGTGTGAACGTAGTCTGATATTTCTTCATGCCCGGCGCAGTAAAGGTTAAGGTATAGGTTCCCGAGAAAAGCCCTGGAACCGAATAAAAACCAATGCTGTTCGCCGTAGTGTTGTTGGCAACACCTGTTTTGGTATTCACAACATTAACGGTGCTTGCTGGTATTGCAGCACCGGTCATATCCTGAACGGTACCTTGGATGGACCCCGCTCCACTTTGCGCCAGCAGATCAGTTGGCTGCAACAGCAAGCCACCGAGCAAGGCAACTAAGGCCAAAGAATTATTTCTAGTCGCGACTAACCGCGTACTTCTTTTTGTGAAACTTAACATGGTCACTTCCTCGATTGGGTTGAGTGATCGCCAGATCACTATTCTTCCATTAGGGTTTTTATCGATTCGACAGGGCCCTGAAATACAATTTTTAAATTATATATGAAAAACCAGTTCTTCAGTTCTTCGACCCAGTTCTTCCCATCACAATTTTTCAATTCGAGTTGGATGCACAAGAGCCTCAAGAACCAAATCGAAGACGTTTTCAAGTTCTGGAGAAGGGAAACTTGCTATTCTCTCATGCGCGGAAAAAATTTGCTCGCCATCTGAAGGGCGTAGAACTTCGAAGTCAAAGTGCCTGGAAACCCCTGCGGTTATCCTTCCGATTCCTTCAACAGAACCGAAGTCCGCAACTGCTCCTGGTATGTGCTCTCGACTTTCACGAACTTCAGCTAAGTTCACTCCAGGTGCGAGTACTGGCCCCTTTGAGTGAAACCAGGCGACAATCTCATTGGGCAAAAGCTGACCACTGTTCATCTATGCTCCTTGACTTCTACGTTCCTGAAATACTGGGTCGAAATACTGAAATACTGGGTCAGCCTGAACTTACACCTTTTCGACTTACCAATAAAGAGGCAGACCTCACTGGCACAATTTCGTGTTTATCCACGAATACAAAAAAGCACGGTTTTACGGCTTTTTAGGCGAGTTTTGGCGTGCATACCGAGGATATCGCTTTGTGCGCGCTCGCAG
>JANMWO010000143.1:0-3106 GCA_031394025.1 Acidobacteriota bacterium | reverse complement strand
GATGCCAAGGGGCTGCTCAATACCGCTATCGAAGATCCCAATCCTTATCTATATTTTGAACACAAACTACTTTACCGTTCTATTAAGGATTTTATTCCTGATGACTACTATACGATTGAAGTAGGCAAAGCAAATCTTGTTTCGGAAGGCAACGACCTCTCCATTATTACTTATGGAATGGGTGTGCATTGGGCGAAGGAGATTTTACAATCCATGCCTGAAATAAGTGCTGATGTTCTGGATCTCAGAACACTGTTGCCCTGGGACAAAGAAGCCGTTGCGCTGACGGTTAAAAAAACAAATCGTGTTTTGATTTTACACGAAGATACCCTGACAGGAGGCATTGGTGGAGAAATCGGCGCATGGATCAGCGAAAATTGTTTTTCTCACCTCGATGCGCCTGTGATGCGCGTAGCAAGTTTGGATACGGCCATACCGTTTGCGCCTACGTTGGAAAGTAACTTTCTGCCTCGGGAAAGATTGAGAAGTAAGATTGAGCAGTTGCTGAAATTTTAAAGTCGATTAAAAACCCTGATGTAATTCCTCCAAAAAAATTACCAATTCGTGAGGACAATCTTGAAAAGATAGGCCGCTGGTATCTTATAAGAAATATCGTGAAAGCGCGTTTTTAGGGAGACGAAACAGGCAAAAAGTCAATTTTCCCTATCTTAGCCTGTTTTCTCATCAGTTTTGTGATAAAAGACCGACCCAATAACAGTCGCCTGGCATTGATACTTAAATTCCTTGGAGTTTTTGCAGTGTTGTTCTTTTTGTCCGCTCCCGCTTTTTCCCAAAACACCAAAGGGGACAGGCCACCTGTAAAAAACCAGCGACAGGTTCGTGAAACCAAAACGAAATCGTACAAAAGAAAAGAAAAGGGCAGGACACGTGACATCGCCAACCGGAGGCTGCGCACGAAAGATCAATCATCAGCCAATCGTGCCAACGCCCAATATCCCAAGCCTTCTCCTTACCCCAACCAAAAGAAAAGGCAACTTGAAAAATCTGCCCGTCCACTCGGAAGAGTATTCACTCAACCTCCCCGTGAGAGTCGCACGCGCGCATGGAAAGGAGATGTCTCCGGATATCGGATTCGGAAAGTGAAGCCAGGACGAAACGATGCCGCACGAAGTAATGTGTATCCACAAAACAGTTATTTTGTGAGGGGCTATCAGAAAAGACCAAAAAGCGAAAAGCCAAAAATTGGAAAATATAAAATTCCTGGAGGTGGGATAGGTCAACGAAAACCAAAATATGAAGAGCGGGCCTGGAAGGGTCGGGCTGACAAGACACCCATTAGAAATCAAAGCGCTACGGGCTCTAATAAAAATGTTTACCCACAAAGTGGGCCTTATGTTGCCCATCGCAAACAATTTAAGCAAAAGGAAAATCCTGTTTCCAACAGTATAGAATTAGCAACCATAAAGCAGTTATCCCGCAAGCCAAGAACAGGTGGAGCGAAAGGATCTGTCTACCCTTTCTCTGCGAGTAGGAGCTTTATCCAGCGTGGTAAAAAGAATGTTTACTGGGGAAAGTTTTCAAAGAAAGAGAATCCCTTTACCAGCGATATTACCGGGGGGCCACTGCGTACCCGCAATTATAAATCTATGCCGGCAGGACTTGTGGGAAGAGACACGGTAAAGTTTTTTGGTCGGAAACCTTATGGTGATCGTTCGACTCTTCTTTCAGGAGGAGGATATGGTACGGCAACCGGAAAGGGACAGCGGGGTTGGAAGGGAGATGTCGCAGGATTCAGGTTAAGAAAATCAGCCAAGGGAAGAAAGGAAGTGGCGGGAGAATTTGTGTTTCCACGCAAACTTTCTATTTCGCGATCTGGAGACAAAACAGGGCAGTCAATTCTTGGGGGTGGATATGAAACACGTCCAAGAAGAGGCGAGAAAGCACAACTCAACTCCGTTCCAGTATTGATCTATGGTAAGCCTCGTGGCAATGGGGTCACGTCAAAGGTAAGGCCAGGATTTGGCAGACAAGGCGCTGGCTATTCAGGAAACATAAAACGAAGTTCAGTCCGGGGTTTCTCTACTGAAGGCGTTAACTATTCCGGAAAAGTCAATCGAAATAAAATAAAAGGATTCTCAACTGCGGGAGTTAATTATTCAGGAAAGATTAACCGAAATAACATTCGTGGCTTTTCTACTGAGGGTGCCAATTACGCTGGAAAGATCAATCGAAACAGCATACGCGGCTTTTCTACAGAGGGCGTTAACTATTCAGGCAAGATCAATCGAAACAGTATCCGTGGATTTTCCAACGCTGGTGTCAATTACTCAGGCAAGATCAATAGGAACAGCATCCGTGGCTTTTCCAACGCTGGCGTCAATTACTCAGGCAAAATCAACAGAAGCAGCATCCGCGGATTTTCTACAGAGGGGGTTAACTATTCAGGTAAGATCAATAGAAACAGTATCCGTGGTTTTTCCAACGCTGGTGTTAATTACTCAGGAAAAATCAATAGAAACAGTATCAGAGGATTTTCTACAGAAGGGGTTAACTATTCAGGTAAGATCAATAGAAACAGTATCCGTGGCTTTTCCGACGCTGGTGTTAATTACTCAGGTAAGATCAACAGAAACAGCATTCGTGGCTTTTCCACAGTCGGGGTGAATTATTCCGGTAAAATCAAAAGAAGCAGCATCAGGGGATTCTCCACCGAGGGGGTTAACTATTCAGGAAAAATTAACAGAAATAGCATCCGCGGTTTCTCTACCGAAGGGGTTAACTATTCGGGAAAGATCAATCGAAACAAAATTCGTGGATTCTCCAATGAGGGGGTTAACTATTCAGGAAAAATAAAAACACGCAGGCCTGAAAAAGGAGGTGGAAGCGTTAGCGGAAATCTTTGGAACAACAGTAATCAAGCCATCGCCACGAGGCCACCTTTGTCAGAAGGGGGTGTTGGCTTTGGTGGCAACATTAAAACCAAACGGCCGGAGAAGGGCGGCGGAAGCGTGAGTGGCAAACTCTGGAATAACAGCAATCAAGCCATCGCCACGAGGCCACCTTTGTCTGAAGGAGGCGTTGGCTTCGGTGGCAACCTTAAAACCAAACGGCCGGAGAAGGGCGGCGGAAGTGTGAGAGGCAAACT
>JANMWO010000117.1:0-3852 GCA_031394025.1 Acidobacteriota bacterium | reverse complement strand
TCCATCGCCGTTGCCGGGGTAAACACTGAGGGAATTTTCTGAACAACGTTGGCCATCCACAAATTGGCCAGCCGCAAGCAAATCGGGTTTGCCATCGCCATTAAAGTCTGCAAACGCCAATGGAATCGCGGGCAGAGGCCTACTTGGCTGAAATGTGCCATCGCCATTGCCGAGAAAAAGATTTACCTGAGGGCCGATTGAGATGATTAGATCCAACTTCTTATCACCGTTTACGTCTACAGCAAGAACAAACTCCTGTTGGATGCCATTCAAAAAGGCAGTCTTCGGTGTGAAACTTAAATCGATGGTCTTGAATGTTCCATCACCGTTACCTAATAAGAGTACAGTGCTGAAGGTGGCACTATACATAGTTTGCATATTCACAATAGAGGAGGTACTGGATACGAAATCCAATTTTCCATCTCCATTGAAATCGCCGGAAGCAAAGCTATAGTAAGTTAAAGAACCCCGACCGTAAGGCAGAGCGGTAAGGCTTATGTCTTTAGTCCGAAGAAATGAAATGCTTTGTGCGAGAGCAAAAGTACTCGCGAAGAAGAACAAGATTAGGATCGTCGATTGCACTTTAAATCTGTTAGTCACTTGGTTCCTTTCTGTAATAACCAGCGGTTACCTTCGGCGAACTCTTACTACTGTCCGTAGACTAATACGCGTGGCTGGATAGCAGGAGCCGATGTCGGTTGTCCTTGAGTTGCCACGAACACCCTTCCATTTACAACCATTGGGGCGGTGAATTTGAGTATGCGGTCGCCCTGCAGATCGTAAGAATATAGTACCGTGCTCAGATTAGCTTGTCATAGACAAAACTACCCGGCGCTCACCGCGATCCTCGCGCCTCCTGCGCGCCAGCGCCACTAAACCGAACAGCCGGTATTGGGCAACCCAGCGTTGCGCGGTTCGATATGGAACACCTGCGGCATCCGGCACAGACTGCAATGACTGGTTCTGCTCCAGGTGAGGTTGGATCAGGCGGAAACGAACAAGCGCGAGTTTCCGGGCCTCTTCCGCGAGTCCGGCCAGGTGGTCCATACTTGAAGGGTACGCCAACTAATGTTGACGGAAGTGCGCCACTTAATTCTGAAAGTGACACAGTTGACCCCTTCCCTTCCTAACTATTTTTAGAGTGTGATAACGTCCTTTATAACGCTTGACTAGGATCGGTTGGACAGGTAATCTGGAAAGACCAAAACCGAACTGGAAAAGGAAACATCGCATTTGACTATCACCCTGCTTGCCCACCAAGAGAAAGCCATTGAGGCCGCGATCAACGCCGGTGTGATCCACTCCGTCGAGGAATTGATCGATTCCGCGATCGCCCATCTGCCCCCGGCAATTCCTCCAAGTACTCGGGCCGCTCAAGCGGCTAATCTGGTTGATCTCTTCGAGCCTATCCGGGGGTTGCTTACCGACGAAGAAATTGATGTCATCTTCAAGCGCAATCCATCTTCCGCTCGCCCGGTCGATTTCGAATGACCGGCTTTCTACTCGACACCAACATTCCCTCGGAAATTATGCGGCGCATGCCGGATGCCAGAGTTTCTGCATGGCTGAAGATGCAACCCAAGGAGTCTCAGTTTCTTAGTGTGGTTACGATTGGGGAAATTCGTAAGGGAGCCGTTATTCTTCCTCCCAGCCCGAAGCGCACTCAGATTGAGCAATCGCTTGAGGTGTTAATTCCTTCGTGGTTTGCCGGGCGCATCCTTCCAATGACGCAAGCAATCGCCGATCAGTGGGGTGTTTTGGAGGGTCAACGCCAACTTGCCGGTCGGCCTCTGAATGTGCCGGACGGTATGATCGCCGCTACCGCGCTGGAACACGGGCTAACAATCGTTACGCGCAATGTGAAGGATTTCGCCGATCTGGGCGTGGGACTCCTGAACCCCTGGGAATTATGAGCCCCCGCTGTCCAAGCCATTCCAGTGCCCGCCGTATTCGCTGGTTCGGCGCAAGCTGAGCGGCGTTTCTGGGAATTTTTCACCACCCAGATCAGCAACGACAACACCCGGAAATCCTATTTCAACGCAGTGCGTTATTTTGCTGCTTGGTGTCAGTCCCGGAACATTGCTGAGTTGCGCCAGGTCGAGCCGATGCACATCGCCGCCTATCTGAAGGCGCTGGAGAAGGAAGAACGATCCGCGCCCACCATCAAGCAACATTTGGCCGCACTGCGCATGTTGTTCGACTGGCTGGTTATCGGCCAAGTCATTCCCTTGAATCCGGCTCACGCAGTGCGAGGCCCAAAGCATATTGTGAAAAAGGGCAAGACGCCGGTGCTGAATACCGACGAGGCCCGCGCCCTGCTCGACAAGATCGACACCACCACCTTACCAGGCTTACGCGACCGAGCCCTGATTGGCGTTATGGTCTACACCTTCGCTCGCGTGAACGCCGCGCTTGAAATGAAGGTCATAGATTACTACGTGCAAGGAAGGCGTGGTTGGGTGCATCTCCACGAGAAAGGCGGCAAGGAACATACCGTTCCCTGCCATCACAATCTTGAGGCGTATATCGACGAGTATATTGTAGCCGCTGGGATTGCCGAGGATGCAGACGGCTGGTTATTCCGCACCGCTGCAGGTAGAACCGGCAGTTTGACGATAAGTCAGATGTGGCAGCAGGACGCCTACAGGATGATTCAACGCCGAGCGAAGGCGGCAGGGATCAAAACCAAGATCGGCAATCATACCTTCCGGGCAACTGGCATCACTGCCTATATGAAGAATGGCGGCAAGCTCGAAACTGCGCAGCAAATCGCCGGGCACGAGTCACCACGCACAACGAAGCTCTACGACCGGCGCGAAGAAGAAATTTCCCTCGATGAAGTTGAGCGCATAATGATTTGAGTTCTTCTTCTATTATCGGAGAAACTCGTTTACACAATCCTTTTTACACCCTCAAACGGAGCGAAACCTGATGAAAAGCAGGAGCAAAAACCTGCCCAATATCGCCCCGATAATGGAAGCTATGGCGAATACTTAAAACCTGCATGGTTCAGCCCGCCTTCAATTTCTGGATATGGCGAAGGACAATTATATTTAGCTAAGCGCGCATTATCGTAAGCTTAACAACTTTCACCTATCGCAAAGGAACTCGCGAATAACCTCCGAGACGTCCGGAGAGGGAATTCTGTATTTATGCTCTCTTATCACTCTGTTAACGATTTTGTCTAGCCGCGCATGCACTGCCGATGCACTAGCATGCTCGACAAACCACGCGCGGGCTTCGTCACCGCGTGACTGAGCACCATCTGGACTCGCGGCAATCTCAGCTAACGCTCCTGCAATGGCATCAGCACAACCAGGTTCGACTATCCAACCTCGACTACCATACCCCAGCAGCATCGGTATTTCGCCGACGTCAGTGCTCACCACCGGTCGCGCCATTGCCATAGCGTCGAGAATCTTAACGGGCAATTGACGTTCACCGAAAAACGTGGACAGCTGCGGTACCACGACGGCATCCGCTACCGACAAGATAGCCGGAAGCTGTGAGTAATGGCAGAATCCAGGCAGATGGCATCTATTCCCTAATCGCATCGCCGCGTCACGGTATATTTCGCTATCCGGCGATCCAACGAGAACCAGATCCCAACAATCCGCTTCGCGACGAAACAGCGCTTCAACAAGCTGTGAAATGCCTTTGTGCCGCCGCGCCGTTCCTGCAAAAACTGCAAGCCGCCGGTCCTGCGGTAGATGAAGTGTGTTCCGAGTCTTTCGCCAGTCTTGAAACTCAGGTTTTCGAGGATCAAAAACTGTTTCGTCAGGGCCGGAATATAAAAGATGCCCGCCGTACCTTGTTCGTAATAACGAGGTCGAAACGGTAATGTCGTCGGCG
>JANMWO010000115.1:0-4767 GCA_031394025.1 Acidobacteriota bacterium | reverse complement strand
TTCGGTCGTTCCCGCCGTTGACTTCTTCCAATTCGTACGGCAAAACGGAAGGGCTACCCGTTCGATGAAATCCCCAAGGGTGATATCGACGTCCGGGGCAGAGTCCCGAACATTTACTTCATTCAGAATCTCATCGCGCTTCTTCTCCGCCTGGCTCTTACTCAACTTGCTACAACTGCCAAGCGTCTTAAACCGCTTACTGCCTTTTTCGTCGCGATAGAGCAAAACCCACTTCTTGCCCTTCGCGCTTTTCCTCATTTGCAAACTACCTTTTTGATATCGCTGTCTTCGCACGTTATTCCTTTTGTGCGTCTCCAGCGTTGGATTCAGGTCCGAAGGAATCATAGCATTGGGAAGCATTAGCATTCCATCGCTTTCGCCCACGACTCAAGAGAATCTTGACGGATTAGTATGCGTCGCCCGATGCGGACAACAGGCGGAGGTCGTAGGCCGGGTACGCGGCCATTGATGACATTGGACCAGTGAGCTTTGGAACATCGAAGGTATTCAGCGGCTTCCCGCATCGTGAGAATGGCTCGCCCGTTGGAAACGTATGGCGTTTTGTTTTCCCGAAGCATTGTTAAGCAGCTCCTCTGTCGGTCGTCTTGACAGTGTTCATTTTTCGAAGCCAAGCAAGCCGTACTCGGCCACTCGGCGAAAGGGAATAGCTCAAAGTTCCATTTTTGTCTCTGCCACGAAGGAGAAGGCCGAATCGATGGAGCCTTAACAAATAGGTATAAGCGCTACGAATTGGGAAAAAATTTGCAAGAGTTGCCCATGCTGGCGGATTCAGATTTCCGTTCTTTTCAAATATTTCCAACGCCCGAAGTTTTAGCGAATTTGGAATGGATTGATGGCGCATAAAGTTCTTGATCTTGTTTCTGCACTAGCAAAAACTAGCAGGTGTGGTGCTACAAAAGGCAAGCGAAGGAATTTATGTTTCTGGTCCTGTAAAACGCACAATTGATTTTTCATTGTTCATTTCCGTTTCTGCTTGCATGTTCCTCACGCTGCTAGCTGTCTTGAAACTGATTGCCGATAAAGCTCAAAGAGCTGCTTCTGATCGATCAGGCAATCTATGTCGGGTAAGAAATCCGCCAGCTTCTTTAGGATTCGGTTCGCGTTCCGTTTAGAGTGTCGATTCAGAAACTGGCGCACTCGATGAATACCGTCCCGTTCGATTTGTTGGCGTAGGTACATTCCCATGTAGTAATCGCTCAGATCATAATCATCTGGATTTGGTTCTGCCTTGCCAATACCGGAGAAAACAATGTTTGCGAAGGGATCGAACTGATCTGCTTTCTTAAGCATCCTGAAAGTTGAGAGTTGATTTGGAACTCTACCGCCTGCTATTTGCCGTTCGACACGCGTAAGGGTGAAACCTGTATTTGGATGACCATACATTTGTTCAAATGAGGGGAATTCCGAAACGGTTCCGAGTTCGCGACGGGCTCTTGCTTTGAGCTTCGCGTATTGCATCTTCCGCTCGTCCACCTTGTTGTACACTCGGATCACATTCGGGCGCTTCCCCAAATAGAAAGTTTGAACGCCATTACTGCCCATCTCGGAAAATTCAATTGGATCTAACGTTCCGATGTCTGCAATCCACCGCTTGAAGGTAACGTGGACGTTCCGTTTGAACCAATCAACGGGCACGTCTTTAACGTCCGCCGCGAGATCGACCCTCATTAGATCGAGCGACCCCGGTTCGACTGCAAATAATCGCCGAATTTCATCTGCCATCTCGCCGTAGAATTTGCCGCCGGTTTCGACTAGTTCGAGTTTGTGATTGCCGACTTTGTCATGCACGTTGCCCATATGCAAAATCGATTGGTAGCCAAACCGGCGGAGATCTCCAACCGAGAGGTAATGTTGGCTCTGACGAAACGGATTCTTGGGATCAGCGTGGATATCCTTATAGACCCGACCAAACTCTTCAGAGAAGCGTATGCTGCTCGGAATGCGCAATTCGACCTTGTCGATCATCACAGAAGCCCACCTCCGAAAAACGAAAGCGCGTCGGTGTGACGCAGGTTGCAGGCTATTAGACATGCCTGCAACCGATGGTGCGGTCGCGTGGCTGCCGCGCTGTTGGAGGCCTGGCGGCCTCCAACCTCGAATCTGGCACGTCGTGCCAGATTCATCGTTAGGTTTTTAAGCCATAAGGCCCTCACCACTGGCATATAAACAGAAAGGGGAAAGGAAGAAGGACGAGAAGGTGGGGCTGTCGCCCCACCTTCATCGGCTGCCGTGCGGAGCCGGGCCTTTCGGTTATTGCTCAGCGGGTTGCTCCTCAGCAGAGCCCGCCTCCTCTTCACCGAAACTCGTTGAGAAGTCATACCGGCTTTCCCGTTGCCAATGATGCTTCAAGTTTCTTCACGTACCTTCGGATCGAAGGCTTCAGCCACTTCGGTGTGCGCGGTGACTTCAAGCACTTCCGAAGTCCACGGAGTTTTGCAATTGGGTCAAGCTTGTGTTTTGTCATATGGATTTGTCTCGTTTGTCAAAGCCAGTTTGAGATAATTTCCATGGGATCTAAAGATCAGAAACATGTCCCGAAGT
Source organism: Acidobacteriota bacterium (assembly GCA_031394025.1). Taxonomy (GTDB): domain Bacteria; phylum Acidobacteriota; class Terriglobia; order Bryobacterales; family Bryobacteraceae; genus JANXSF01. The sequence continues at coordinate 2,205 of JANMWO010000115.1, read as the reverse complement.
GAAACAAGTTGTAAGTCTTTAAGAATGCATAACAACTGGCGCGTCAACCGTTAGATCATCAAAACCATATGTCCGACGATCAAATTGAAGGAACCGAATCGCTGTTTTGCGATCTTTGCCCCTCGGATGAGAACAGACCACAACCATGCCGACCTTGGGAAGAGAAGCAATATTCAAACCATCTCAAGGTGGTCCATGAATGCGAGTTTTGCGGAATGCTCTGCCAGACTGAGCAAACGAGAGTAATCCATTGGTGGCGCATCCACGGCAAGCGATACCGATTGGAAGCATGGTTCAAGATCGTTGGAGATGAAGCGGTCGAACAGTTCGGACGATTTGTCGATGTGGACGGTTGGCAAGCTCCGGTTGAAGGTAACCCAGACGTGCCAACCGAACCGGAACGGTTCTGTAATTGGATATTTCCAATGTGCATCCAGCTTCTTAAATACACGATTCCGGAAAAGGCCCTATTCATGCCTTCGCCCAATTTCAGCAGTCAAGCGCTGTACGTGGAGACTTACTTTAGAACCGTGAAGGCTGTGGTTAATTCCAAACGCTTCAATCGATTAAAGACTCTAAAGCCAAGAGCGGAATTGATGGCTAAAGCACTCGCGATGCCCGACTGTTCACCGGGTTACGCGGAGCAGCAGCTTCGTGGCATTATCTTTGATCATGTGTGAATTTTCAATCCCACGTACTACGGCGAGATTCGCATCGACGATTCCGTTTTCGCGATCATGTCGGCGGCAGGAACTTCGAGCACTTCTGCTATTCTCAGCAATACAACGATGTTCGGACTTTGGATGCCTCTTTCAACAAGACTGATAAACGATCTGTCGAGGCCTGACGCTACGGCCAATTGCTCCTGAGACATCCCCCTAGCTTGCCGAAATTCGCGTAGAACTACCCCAAATGCCCACTTTGGACCGTTCGTAGGATGAACCTGCGGTTTATTCCCTGGTTTGTTTACGGTCCCCAAGTGAACATACTGCGGTGTTCGCCCTAGCTAGCGTCGCAGATTTAAATCCGAATACATAGGAGTAGGTGAGAATACAACGATGCGCCTCCAATGGTTTGTCCAACATTCTGGGAATACGGTGTCCAATCGTTCAATAAGCACCTGATTTGATTCGTAGCTATTGTCGAGGTGAATGTGCTTTCCAAAATCGTCAGGCCTTCGGTCCTAATAGCGATTTCTATCTGGTGTGGGGCGAATGCTCTAAGCCAAACTGAATTGCCTAACGCGCTACCAAGACAAAATCTGCGCCTCGGTCGGCCATTGGCTCTGGGAAAGACCCACTATCGGATGCCCGCCGGTGGAACCGTTACGATTGACGGACCACTGGAGAGCCGGGATTTCGTGCGTCATGCAAAGACCCTAAGGGTGTCAAGGATAGATGAGACTGGCGTAGGAGGGTTTGTTGTCGGACCTGATACAACCGGAGAGATTGTCTTAGCGGCATCTCTTAGAGTGCCGCAAGGTGAGTATCAGGTCAGCATCTCCGCCGTCAATGCCGCCGGAGAGGAGCGAATCGGATCAGCCAGCATAATTGTGGACGGCCTTCCGTCATATGCTGTGAATACCGTTAAGCCTCCAGTCGTGCTGCTTAACGGTTGGCAAGCGACCGGTCTGTTTTCCTCCTGCCCGATCTCGCAGACGTCTTCGCCAACATTCGGCCAATTGGAGAACTACCTTTACCGAGATGGCGTTCCTTTTGTCTATTTCTTCGATAACTGTAAGGAGTGTCCGGATTGCGCAATCGAACAACTAGGCAACGCGCTGGGCGACTTGTTGGACCGGATTCGGTACAGTAATGGCGTGATTGTGCCCCAAATTGATGTTGTCGCCCACAGTATGGGAGGACTCATTGTTCGCTCCTATCTATCGGGCTTGCAGACAAACGGAACGCTATTGCCACGTGCAGACCACCGGATACGCAAGGCTGTTTTCATAGCGACGCCTCACTTCGGGTCTTTTCAGTCTTGGAGCCTTGGATTCCAAAGTGGAGAACTAAAGCCAGCAAGCCGGTTTCTCTGGCGGCTGGCAACTTGGAACCAAGGGCGGGATGACCTTAGAAATATTGATGCCATCGCAATTATGGGGAACGCGGGTTCGTACGGCAGCACACTCAATGCAAGTGATGGTGTGGTGTCACTCTCCAGCGCTTCAATTCGTTTCGCAACCGAGAATGAGCGGACACGGAT
>JANMWO010000090.1:0-12631 GCA_031394025.1 Acidobacteriota bacterium | reverse complement strand
GTCCAATTGCGACCTACGGAAATTCCAGCTCCACCGCGGATAGCAGTCTTGCCATTTCCGAACACATCGTAAGCAAAGCCAGCCCTGGGTCCATATTGAATGGGGGCCACATTGAAGAAGTGGCTGTCGTATTGTTTGATGCCCGAAAACGGAAGTCCTGTGTAGGAAGCCGTGTCAAATGTCCCTTGGCGGACATATGGGAACGTTGCACCAGTAACCGGGTTAATGGCGGCGCGCTGCCCATTTACTAATGTGGGGAAGAGTAACTGGCCAGACTTACTGGCGCTGTAATCAGCCTTGCTGAATAGGCCAAGGGTTCCGCCGGAAGAGTAAAGATCACCCACTCTGTAGAAACGCAAACCGTAATCCAACGTTAAACGACGACTGGCTCTCCAGGTGTCCTGAATAAACCATTCTGCTTGTGTGTAATGAGCATGATTCACTTGCTTCTTGTTGTCGTCACCATAAGCAAAAACGCTGCCCAGCAGGGCGTTTGAGTATGGATAGTTCGTGTCGAAGGCTGACGATTTATCGGAGCCGAAATAGTATGTGCCAGCAGTGTTGTAAACCGAATAGACGCTGACATTGCGCGCCATGCGCTCAATATAGATACCGGCCTTTACATTGTGCGAACCCTTAATCCAGGTAATTTTGTTCTGGATGGTCTGCAATAAATCCGTACCGACAAAGGGCCAGCGGGCGTCATGTCCGAAAGAAGGAGCACCTGTTATTCCTTGGCCCGCCGATTGCGCAGTGAAGCCGGTGGGCAGACCAAAGTTCACTTGAGGTAGCAAGTTCAGTACATTGCTTCCAGGGAAAATGCGCGGCAATGTTAGCGGTTTGCCGTTGATGTCTTTTAGTGGCAGCAAATTGTCGGCAAATGTTCTTGTACCGCCTACGGAAGAATTGCCGTCAGAACCGTCCAAAGGATTTACACCCTGTTTCCCACGATTCAAGCCATAGCTGAATTCATTGATCATGGTTGGCGAAATAGTGTAAATCAGTGTTCCTACCGCACCAGCGGCTTGCACGTGATAGCTGTGCGGAAATTGGCCCCAGTTACCACCGGAAGGTCCAACTGTACCGGCATAGCCATCTACCGCTTGATAGTCATTCAGCAACCGGACAAAGGTCTGCAATTTAGGACTGATGTTGTAATCCACGCGCAACACTTTACCTACGTTGGGGCGTGATTGCGGCAGAATGTTACGGAAGTTGAAGCCTCTGTTTCCGGTTGGATCAAGTGCCAGTCCTTGTGCATCGGGCAGCGGAAACAAATTGAGCATAGCTTGGCCTTGGGGGCTAATGCGGCTGGGCGGAATGATGTTGCCTGGAAATACTGCTTGCGTGGTGGGATCTGTGATCGGAACCTGAAGGCCTGTGGTAGTTACAGTCTTTGAGAAATCGCCAGCTCTTTCCAGCGCAGAGGGCATGGTGTACGTATTGTTGATGGTGTTCTTGTTTCGCAGTTGATCATAGGAAAAGAAGAAGAACAGTTTTTGACGATCTTTATTGAATCTTGTACCCGGAATCAGCAGTGGACCACCGAAGGTTCCACCCGGATTCTGGTAACGATATTTGGCTTTCTGCGTGTTCTGTTTGTTGTTGAAAAATTCAGCGGCGTTGAACATTTCATGGCGCATGTAGTAATAACCAGTGCCATGATATTGCGGGGTTCCACCTTTGATGGTGAACGTCAACTGCCCGCCAGTGCGACCGCCGTATTCCGCCGTATAGTTGGAAACCAGCAGCTTTACTTCGCCAATGGCATCAATGCTGGGCGACATGTAGCCTGGGTTCAGGTTGCCGGAGTCCTGACTGGCAACACCGTCCAGGTTCAAGATCACCTGCCCGGTTTGGCCGCCATTGACAGCCGGAATGCCGCCGCCGGACCAGCCTCGGAAATCGTTGCCTGCCAGTGTTTGAACGCCCGGCAAGGTCATTACAAGAGACAGAGGATTGCGCCCGCGGGTCGGGGTATCTTCAATCTGCCGCAGCCCAATCGAAATGGCTCTATCGGAGCTATCGGTGGCCACGTGAACCGCATTGGCTTCTACTGCGATGGAAGTAGTAACGTCGCCAACCTCTAGTTTGATTTCGTTAAGATCGACTCGTTCCTGGGTATTTACGTGGATGTTTTTCTGCTCGTAACTTTTGAATCCAGAATGCGAGATCTTCAGATTATAGGTTGCTGGAAAAAGACCAATGAAGGTAAATGATCCGTTCGCAGAAGTTTCGTAACTGATCACAGCCTTCGAATTATCATTGATTAGTTTGACTGAGGCACCGCTAACAACGGCACCCGTGGAATCGACAACAATGCCATACATTTGGCCGGTTACCGACTGAGCATTGACCATTGGCACACATGCCAATAGCAAGGAAACAACTGCAAGCAAACGCAGCTTGTTCATAAAACCCTCCCGCCTTGGTTCACAAGCCTTAGCCCGTAAACAAGAAACTTCACATTAGTACCTGGAATCATATCGATTGCCGCGAGCCCTAGTCAAGCTGGCGGGTTGAGGGTGTTGTTAATTGAGCGATAGTCAAGCATCACTGAAAATGCTCCAACAGAGCTCAACTAAAGTCGGCAATACTGAATTGATCCCCGTCTTCATCTAAGGAAAAGCCGCAGTGGTCGGGGTCTAACTATACTTCGCCATGGAAATCAAAAAACAAACTTCCCACCTTCGCGGCATCCCCACTGGCATATGGATACTGGGCTTTGTCTCCATGCTGATGGACATTTCTTCTGAGATGATCCACTCTCTGTTGCCCATCTACCTGATCTCCGTTCTGGGCACGTCCACCCTTACTGTCGGCGTCATCGAAGGAATTGCAGAAGCCACCGCCGCTATTACAAAAGTGTTCTCTGGCGTCCTTTCAGACTGGCTCGGCAAACGCAAGCTACTGGTTGCCATAGGCTACGGCTTGGCCGCTTTCACGAAACCTGTATTTCCGCTGGCGTCCACCATTGGTTGGTTGGTAGGAGCCCGATTTATAGACCGCATCGGCAAAGGGATTCGAGGCGCACCACGCGACGCCTTGATTGCCGACATCGCACCCGCCCACTTGCGCGGTGCCAGCTTTGGCCTGCGTCAATCCCTGGATACAATTGGAGCCTTTGTCGGACCGTTTTTAGCAATCCTGCTGATGTGGACGACAGCCAACAATTTCAAGACTGTATTCTGGGTGGCCGTCATTCCGGCGTTTTTATCTTTTGCGCTGGTTATTTTTGCAGTCAGTGAACCAGAACGGCAAGGGGACCAACGTCGAGTTGCATCCCCTTTAAGCTCGGTAGAATTGCGACGACTTGGATCAGCCTATTGGTGGGTAGTGGCCATTGCAACACTATTTACGCTGGCCCGATTTAGCGAAGCATTTCTGGTGCTGCGGGCGCAATCCATCGGTCTGCCAATTATGCTGGTCCCGGCCGTAATGATCGTGATGAATGTCGTCTACGCCCTGGCCGCCTATCCCGCTGGAATGCTGGCCGATAAGGTGGATCGTTTGGTTGTCCTGATGTTCGGCCTATGTCTGCTGATTGTGGGCGACCTTTTTTTAGCGTATTCCACAGGGCTTGTGGGCGTTATGATCGGGGTTGTTCTGTGGGGGCTTCACATGGGGTTTACTCAGGGCCTTATTGCCACATTGATTGCCGATACCTCTCCTGCCGATTTGCGTGGAACGGCTTATGGCATGTTCAATCTCCTCAGCGGCATTGCCATGCTCGCAGCCAGTGTGATTGCGGGCGCATTGTGGGATGTATGGGGGCCGCAAGGGACTTTTCTGGCCGGTGCCGTATTTACCGTCATCGCCCTGGTCGGGTTGGTCATCATCCGTGGTAGGCACCCCATCGCCTAACTCAGTCGGTCTGTTGGCTAGGTGTTTGGCACCCAATTTCCCACGTGATGCGCAAGCCGGTGACGCAAGAACAGATGGAATGGCCTGGCGGCTTACCACCGCCGGGAATAAAGATTCACACCGGATTGGCCGATGTATCTCCTATAGGACAGGAGATTGTTAGATGAGACAGGTGTGCCCTACCTGTGTAAGCAGACCCATTGCGAGATCCGTTGCCCAGCGTGGGGCGACGATGGTGGAACTTGCCGTCACACTGCTGCCGTTCCTCATCTTTGTTTTTGCCACCATAGACTTTGGCGTGGCGATTTTAATGCAAAATACTGCCCAATCGGCAGTTCGGGCCGGGGTGCGTTATGCCATCACCAGCCGAATTTCCACCAGCGGGGGAAATCCGCTTGGTCAAGACGCATCCATTAAAGGGGTCGTCAAATCTCAGTCCATGGGATTGCTGGATCATTTATTGCCCTTCGGTGAAACTATGGATGATCACATTGACATCACCTTTTACGATCAAGTCACGTTGCAGCCGGTTGTTGGGCTGGGCAGCAATCGTGCTGGAAATATTGTTCAAGTATCGGTCACTGGTCTTTCTCACTTATGGATGGTGCCCCTTGTTCGCGGTTCCTCTGCGTTTCGTATTTTGGCTAGCTCGGCAGATGTGATGGAAGCATCGCCAATTGGAGGGCCCCCGGCAAGGTGACTACGGCAAAGCAACAAACCGAAAAAGGGTCGGCGGCTATTGAATTCGCTATTGTGATGACCATGCTGATCCCGCTGTTTTTTGGCATGCTGATTGCCGGCATGACCGCTGGCCGCGGCATTCAAGCCGTACAGTTCACGCGCGATCTGGGGCATATGTATGGCTTGGGGGTGGATTTTTCCCAGACGTTGTCGCAAAGTACGGTGGCTAAGTTGGCCCAGGGTTTGGATACCAGCTCTACCGGCAGCGGAGTGATCATTCTTTCCCAAATTAAGCTGGTGGCCCAGGCCGATTGCGATGATAACGCAGTAACATCGGGTTGTCTTGTGGGGCAAGATGTTTTTATGCACCGGTTAGTGCTGGGTAACTCCGGTTTTAGAACCAGTAACTTTGGAACTCCCGCATCCAACATGATGGATTCTTCTGGTAACATCATCCCACTTACTTACCTTACAAATACTGCCGTTGCGGCAAGCAATGTCGGATCGGGTGCAAACAGGCTGTTGCCCACCGTTCCCCCTGGGGGACAGGTTTGGGTGTGTGAGACATACTTCACACTCCCCGCACTTTCCTTTCTGAATGTGTTCGGTATTCCAGTAAATGGAATCTATTCGGTCACTTACTTTTAAGGAAACCATTGAAAGGATTTTCATGAGTCGCACTCTCCACAACAAACTCCTCCGAAGCCAACGCCGGTTGACGAATCAACGGGGCGTTTCGGTGTTTCTTTTTGGCTTTTGCCTGGTTGTCATGGTGCCAGTAATTGGGTTGGCTGTCGATGTAACACTCATGTATCTTGCGCAGACCAAGCTATCCGCTGCGGCAGATGCGGCGGCTTTGGCTGGGGCAAGGGCGCTTAGTCGGGGTAACAACGAAACAGCCCAGCGGCAATCGGCAACAGACGTGGCAACCAGCTATTTCTATAAAAACTACCCCGCCGGATATCTATCTACAGTGTCTATTGCTGCTCCTACCATTGCCATTGATACCACCGCCAGTTCCAGAACGGTGACCGTTACTTCTTCCATACAATTTCCGTTAACCTTTCTGCGCTGGCTGGGGCCGAATTCCAGCACCAGTCCGCTGAACGCTTCAGCAGTTGCAACCCGTAAAGACGTCAATGTGATGTTAGTGCTGGATCATTCTGGATCGCTGACTTATAGCGGATCGTGCGAGCCAATGAAAAGCGCGGCCACGGCATTTCTACAACAATTCGCCCAAGGACGGGATAACGTCGGCTTGGCATCGTTCGCAACCGGTTCCCTGGTTGACGTCCCGCTCAATACCACTTTCAGAAGCGGTGGCACCGATATTGGGGCGGTGATCAGCGGAATTAATTGTGCCAACAGCACCAACAGTTCCTCTGGGCTGTGGAAAGCCTACGACCAGTTGGCAACTTTGAACAAGCCCGATGCTTTGAACGCCATCCTGTTCTTCACCGATGGAATGCCCACCGCATTCACTGCCTGGAACCACGTTTCTGCCCCCGGCTGTTCGGCAAATGGTTGGACCAAGGGTTCCATTGCAGACAACCGGGGGCTGGGTAATCCCAATCAGGGCGCCAATGAAGTGCAATCCATTTTGCCAGCCACTGGATGTTCCTGGACAGCATCGAATTGGGATACTGGGGATGTATCTGAAGTTTGGAATCGCGATGCCTTTGGGAACCAATTGGATATCAGCTACAGTGCGGTAACTGTCAGCGGCGGCAACATACCCAATACTTCCCAAAACATGCTGGCAGCTTCCATCAACGCAACTATCTCCGCGTCGCAACGGATCCGTTCCGGCACCCAGATTTTGAATTGGAGCCCCACCACCGGAGCGACAGGTTCTGGACCTTCCCTGGCTGGTGTGGCTATCTACAGCATCGGTTTAGGAAACAGTGGTGCTCCGCCCGACGCAAACCTGTTGATGACGGTGAGCAACGACCCCCGAGGTCCGAATCCTGATCTAAATACCGCGCAAGGGCTGTACATTTTCGCCAGCGATGCAAACTCCCTGGCTCCTGCTTTTCAAAGGGTAGCCTCGGAATTGTTGCGATTGGCCCGGTAGTAGATAATTAAGTCCATTTTAGCCGAATTTGGTTGAAACCGGATTCCAGTTGGCGCATCTCACAGGGGTGGAGATCCGTCCTTTGAAAAAAACACTCGCTCTTGCCTTACTTGCTGTTGGAACTGCCATGGCGCAGCAACCTGCAACGCCTTTGGACTCAATGCCGCCGCCACTGGTAGGCGCTTTGATGGACCTCTACGCGAACTATCAACAAAACCGTCCCCAACTTCCCCAGACGCCGCAATCAGCAGCATATAAAGAGGAGCGTCGGCGTGACAGGAACACCAAAGTCACCACGGGAGTAGCGATTGGGGCAGCCATTGGGGCATTAGTAGCCGATCGTCATGATCGCGGCAAAGCTGCCGCAATCGGAGCCGTTGCCGGTGGCGTGGTTACTTTGTTGTTGGATCAGTATCAGGCGAAGCGGGACCAAAATCAATATTATCCACAGCAGGATGATTTTGTGCCTTTGCCCGATACTAAGTAAGGTAGACGTTGGTCTTATTGCAGTAAATTAGCCCTTGTATCCCCAGTAAGTTCACAGTACGCTATAAACAATTCTGTTCGGGGAATTTGAAAAGGGTGTGGATATGCGGGCAATGTTGGGCGTCGCAATTGCGGCAATGTGGTCTTTCGCAGTGGCTTATGGACAATCCTATGTTTCCATAGACGAACCGAAGATCCGCGCGGTGCTCCGGAATGATCTCACTGTCATCACCATTCCGGTGACAAGTTCAGTTGATCATTCCATCCAGGCCAATGTCGTTCTCTATTGGCTGGATACGAAAGATAAACAGAGTGGTAATGTTCAGCGCGAAATAACCATTCTTCCTGGCCAGTCCACGCTGGAAATTCCTTTTCCTATCACAGAATCCTCAGTCTGGGCACGGCTTCACTACGCGCTCACCCCGAACCGGCCGGAGGCGCGGGAGTTCGCACAGTTGATTGGTATTGTTGCCTTTTCACAGATCGCTCCCTATGTTTTTGAAGCGAAATTGAATCATGTGGGGAGTCTGCGTCAGGGTCATCCTGTGATAGTTCATGCTTCGGCCATAAATCCCGTCACACGGATGCCCTTGCCAGAAGTGAAATGGACCGTTCGTCTGACAAACGGGGATCGACGATTCTCGCCTGCTCGCACCGTCAAACACCCTGAAGGCTTCATCGAATTTATATTTGATCTGCCGACCATACCCGGTGAAGACTTTGACGACTCTGTGGAGGTTGAAGCCACCGCTAAGTATGGTGATTTTGTGCAGCATGTCTCCTCCGACTATCACTTTCCAGTTGAAAGTTCCGCACGCATCCAAAGTGACAAGCCAATTTATCAACCAGGCCAGACCATTCATTTGCGTTCAGTGATTCTTGACGCCCTGGGACGCGCCAAATCGGGCGCAACGGTGGCAGTGCAAATTGAAGGTCCAGATTATGGACGGGTTCACACTGTAGAATTGGAGTCGTCCAAATTTGGAGTTATCCAAGACGATTGGACAATTCCATCCACAGCACTGCAAGGTGACTACAACATAAGGCTGTTGGAGGAAATGGATAGCCTCGTACTGGCACGACACATGGTCCGGGTTAGCCGCTATGAACTACCGGTCTTCAAAGTTAGCGCCATGCCGGATCGTAAAGCATACCTCCCTGGCGAAGCCATAAAAGTGGCCGTTGCCGGGGTCTACTTTACAGGTAAGCCTGTTCCTAAAGGGAAAGTGAAACTGGTGCGTGATGGTACTTCTGATAAGGCTGAGGTGCAAGGGGAAACGGATTCCAACGGCGTTTTTACAGCACGTCTGGACGCCAAGAAAGACTTCGATTCTTTGAAGAAAGATGGGACCAATTTTCAAGATCTTCATTTTTCTGCATATTGTACAGATCCTACATCGGGCCGCACGGAGCAGAAGAAATTTGATGTTCGAATCACTCTTCAGTCAATCCACATATACCTAATTCAGAGCAATGGTGGCCACTCTTCACCTATCTATTTGTCCACTTCCTACGCCGACGGGCGACCTGCTTCAACCACCGTGAAGATTCAAAATAACGGCAAAAGTATCAGCCTTAAAACCAACCGATATGGGATAGGCAAAGTGGTTGTACCAGAAGAGTCTGAATCCGCATTGGTAATCAGTGCCACTGATGGAACCGGGGTCGCAGGTGAAGCCACGTTCCCTTACTGGACTTCCAATGCTGAGGGGATGCGTTTTGAAACAAGCCAAACCTTGCATCGCGCGGGCCAATCGGTGAAATTGCGGGTTACTTCAGGTGCTGATTCTGCTGCTGAACAATATGTTTTAATTCATTCGGTGGTGGCGAATCGCGAAGTATCCACCCGCATTGCCCACCTTGTAAATCATCAGGCTGAAGTTACTTTTCCCTTTCAACCCGAGTTCCGGCGCAACGTCACTTTTGTTGCAGACACCGGCTCGGGCACTAAGAATTCTGTTTTCACTACGGTAATTTTCCCCGACAGTGCTGATCTTATTCTTTCTGCAAAACCAGAAAAGGCCACTTACAAACCTGGCGAGAAAGCAACGTTGCAAATGCAGGTCACCTCTGTGGATGGGAAGCCGGTGCAAGCCGCACTGGGTTTGGCTGTGGTTGACCAGGCAGTGCTGGAACGGGCCCGCACAGATGAGGAATTTGGACACAGGCGCTGGTTTGATTGTGCATATTGCGGCAACGAAGGGGAGACTGAAATCGGCGGAATGCGCTTGAATGATCTGTACGCTTTGAAGTCATCCACACCCATTTCTGCTGATCTCGACCTGGTTGCTGAAGCATTGGTGGCTAATCTCACCGTGGCCATTTCCGGCGATAGTACCGAACAAAGCCCCGAGTTCGAGAGGATTGCTTTACATATGAAGCAACTGAAACAAAAGCTGGATGAGTACTTTGCGATTACATTTGAGTTCCCGCAGGATATCTCAACCTTAAGCGATGCCTTAGGACCGGCTTGGACCAATCTAACCGACCCTTGGGGGATGCCCTTTCAGCCTGAATTTGTTGTGGAAAATGAGAACCTTGTCATTCGATTTAAAAGTGCCGGTCCGGACAAAAAGTATGGCACTGCAGACGATTTTGAAGTCTACAATTTTCAACGAAAGTACTTCACTTCACTCCATCGTCAGATCAGGGACATCTTGAAAAAACAATTTCAGTACCCGGAAACCGAAACTGAATTTAAGCGGATGCTCAGTGAAAATGGAATCCTGCTCGATACCTTGCGTGACCCTTGGGGCAATGCTTATCGTTCCAAGATAAGCACTGCAGGGACCATGCGCCGCATCACCATTTTGAGCTTAGGTCCAGATGGAAAATTTGGGACCAAAGACGATTTTTCAGTTGGTGAGTTTGCCGGATTGTATTTTGTGAGAGAGCGTGCAGCGATCGTCGCTGCCATGCAAGCATCCACGCGATCACCTCAAACCAGGGTGGAGTTTCTGAGCACTTTGGCAAAATCTGGAATCGACATTTCACAGTTCCGCGATGCCTGGAATCACCCCTATCGGCTGACCGATGAAGTCACTTCGTACTATATGAATCGTATTGACTCGAAAACTGTATTAGTGTTCGGCAGTGCTCCGCAATTGCGCTCAGCGTCAACGCCAGTAACACGCAAGTTCAATGTATTTGGTTTGCGAAGTGCCGGTGCGGACGGCATTGAGAACACTTACGACGATTTTGACATTGCCACCTTTAGCTCCATGCTTAGTGAGGATGACGGTAAGACGGAACAGGCAAGGCAACCGATAGCTACAGGCGCAATAGCGGGCAAGGGAGCCATTTCTGGAATCGTCACGGATGCGACTGGTGCCGTTCTTGTTGCGGCGAAGATCATGCTGATTGATGCTATGAATTCTTCCTTTGAGACAACCACCAATCAATCTGGCCGGTACGAATTTGCAGGCGTCCCAGCGGGGCTCTATTCAGTTCACGCCAACGTGCCTGGCTTCAGGACCTACGAAGTTTCAAGAGTACCCGTAATGGTGGGAACAACCACACGAGTCGACGTTCAAGTAGAAGTGGGGAGCGTGTCAGAATCGGTTGCCGTCACAGCGGAATCTGTCAGCGTTCAAACGTCATCATCCACTGTTTCCTCTGTTGCTATGTCCACCCCGCGGGTCCGCGAATACTTCCCGGAAACCCTACTTTGGATGCCAGAAATCATTACGGATGAACGAGGTTTTGCGCACACTCAATTTCCCCTGGCGGATAGTGTGACCACCTGGAAGATTGCAGTAATCGCATCCACTCTGGATGGACACTTTGCCGAGGCGGAATCAGACCTGCGTGCATTCCAACCCTTCTTCCTTGAATTCAATCCGCCGCCGGTATTGACGGAAGGTGACAAAATTAGCCTTCCAGTGACTATTCGTAACTATCAGGAGCAGAGGCAAAAGGTAAGCGTCAAGATGCAGCCCAATGAATGGCTGACCATTGCGGGATCCACTTCCCAAGAGAGGTTCGTTGATGCCAATAGCTCAGTGAACGCAACCTACGCCATGCAAGCTAGGCAGGCTGCGGAGAAGGCTCCTTTACGAGTCACCGCGACTGCTGGTAACAATGGCGATGCCATTGTTAAACACGTTCGTATCCATCCCGATGGCCAGGAAATTTCGTTTCCTTATGGCGATCTTGTTATGGGGCGAACGGAATTCCCTGTGCGCATTTCTCCCAGAGCCATCAATGGGGCTTCCCATGGCGAACTCCGCATTTATCCAAATCTGTCGTCTCTTCTGTTGGAAAGTGCATCGGCGATGATCACTGCTCCACATGGATGCGCGGAACAAACCATTTCCGCAGGTTATGCAAACCTGATTGCCTGGCAGTTTGCGCAAGCGATTGGAGTGACTGATCCGCATATTGAAAGAGCAGCATTGGCCAATGTCCGCCGAGCCATTGATCGTCTACCCGGATTCCACAATGGCGGCATTCGATATTGGCAATTTGGTGAGCCCGATATGGCTGTGACGGCGCATGCCGTGCACTTCCTGGCTGACGCTTCCGCTGTTAGTCCTGCAGTTACTGCAAGTGATCAGAAAATACTGAATGCCCTGGTAAACTGGCTGGAAGAAAAACAGCAGAAGGATGGCAGTTGGCTGGGGCGCGATGGCAATCAATCCCAACTGCTCACCGGATTGGTTGCACGGTCACTGGCCGCTGCGAGCAAAGCTGGTGTAATCGTGCAACGCAATACGCTTACTGGTGCCTATCATAACTTGGCCCGATTCACAGATCAGACTGACGAACCGTACATGTTGTCACAGTTCATTTTGGCCTTGATCGATTCTGGTGACGAAGTTTTGCTTGGCAATGCGATTGCCCGTTTAACCGGATTTGCCCGTGAAGAACGGGGCGCCCTTTATTGGGATCTACAGTCCAACACGCCGTTTTATGGTTGGGGAACAGCAGCTCGTTATGAAACAACTGGCTTGGCCATCAGTGCGCTTTCAGCATGGCGAGTGAAACACCCGCAGGCAACCGATGTTGAGCCGGTGATCCGTCGTGGTTTACTATTTTTATTGCGTGGTCAGGACGTCTGGGGTGGCTGGTCTTCCTCGCAATCCACATTGCTTTCCATGCGCGCTTTAGTGGATGCCTCGGCAGCGTTGGGCAACTTGGGCGGTAACGGCGGCCGAATGGACGTCCGCATCAATGGACGCTCCATTCAAACCGTGACCTTGCCAAACAAGGCAAAAACTACTGACCCCATTCTGCTGGATGTATCCAAATACCTGGCCGCTGGAGATAACAAGATTGAACTGGTCCCGTCCAATGGATCGAAGAGTGCCCTGGTCCGCTTTTCATCCACGCATTGGGTGCCCTGGCCAGAAGCTAAACCTCGAAGTTCCCAAGAGTTACGGTTTACTGTGCAATTTGATCGGCTGGAAGCAAACGCCGGAGATTTGGTCCGCTGTTTGGTGAAAGCTGAAAGGGTTGGGTTTCGTGGATACGGGATGATGATTGCTGAAGTCGGCTTGCCGCCCGGAGCTGAAGTGGAAAGAAGTT
>JANMWO010000089.1:0-7214 GCA_031394025.1 Acidobacteriota bacterium | reverse complement strand
CCTCACACTTCATCGCCGTCATCATCTTCATCCTCCCCGGCCAAAGCCTCCAGCAGCGCCGTGGCGGCGTCGCCGGCTACCGCTTGAGGGTCTGGCCTGGGCGCACCCCTATCAGCCTGAAGAACTATCGCAGGGGGCCATGCAGATTCTGGCCATTCTGGAACAGTATCTTTGCGAATGCACGGGCATGGACGCGATCACATTGCAGCCGGCAGCGGGCGCTCATGGCGAGATGACCGGCATTCTGTTGATTCGAAAATATTTGGAGAGCAAAGGGAATCCGCGTAAGAAAGTTTTGGTACCGGATTCGGCGCATGGAACCAATCCTGCGACGGCGGCGATGGTTGGTTACGATGTTGTCAGTGTGAAATCGAACGACCACGGCATGATTGATCTGGCGGCTTTGGAAGCGGCGACAGATAAAGACGTGGCCGCACTGATGGTTACGAATCCGAACACGATTGGCGTGTTTGAGCGGGACATTGTAAAGGCTGCGGCCATTTTGCATGCCAAGGGCGCGCAGATGTATATGGACGGCGCTAACATGAATGCGCTAGTAGGGATTTCACGACCAGGGGATTTTGGCATCGACGTGATGCATATGAATCTGCACAAAACATTCTCCACGCCTCACGGTGGTGGTGGTCCTGGTGCGGGTCCGGTGGCGATCAAAAAACATTTGGAACCGTTTCTTCCAGTGCCCCGATTAAAGCGAGTTCGCAACAGTTGGAAGTGGGATCATAACAAGCCCAAGAGCATTGGCAAGGTGAGGGCGTTTTATGGCAACTTTGGTGTACTGGTGCGGGCGCTAGCCTACATCATGGCGCATGGTGGCCCGGGGTTGCGCAATGCTACGGTTGACGCACTGTTGAACGCTCAGTTTATACGTAAAGGTCTGGAACCGTATTTTGAACTTCCAGTGACCGAACCGACCATGCACGAAGTAGTGTTCAGTCATGATCGTCAAGAAAAGTTCGGCGTAAAAACCGGCGATATGGCCAAGCGCCTGATTGATTATGGCTTTCATGCCTATACAACCAGCTTCCCCATGATTGTGCACGGAGCCATGATGATTGAGCCGACGGAAACGGAATCAAAACGGGAACTGGAATTGTTTGTCGACGCGATGATTTCCATTGCCAAGGAAGTGGAAGAAGATCCGCAACTGGTGATCAAAGCACCGCACTTGACGCGCACCCCACGGGTGGATGAAACCGCGGCCGCTCGCAAGCCGATAGTTCGCTGGAAGCCCGCGTCGTAATCGTGGGACGACAGCTTTTAACATGAGTTCCATCCTGACAGAAACGAGCATGGGAAGCATGTCGAAACCTGTGATCGTGTTGGGTGAAATTAGAGATGCACTTGCACTTGTCTTGGCTGTTCATCCGAAGACTACCACTGCCCAATATTATGTAGTTTTTTGGAAATCGGAATGAAAACTTCGCTCGCAGGCGAGCTGGCAGGCGGAATCGCCTGCCCCACTTTCCCAGCCCCAGTTGACTAACTTTCCTTGGGCCACATTCACTAACTTTCACTAGATCTGGAGCTGTCTTGGTGGGGCAGGAAGTTTTGCCTGCCAAGCCCGCAGGCGGGCTTTTTTCACACCTTCGAGGCCTACCCTACGTTACTGCAAGTAGGCCCCAGCTTTCACGAAATCGCCAGCCTTTACAATGGTCAAACTCGCCGGATCTAAATATCGACGCATCGCGCTATTCACCTGCTCGAGCGTCAGCGCCTGAACTTTGGTATCCATCTGGTCGTCCCACTTCATGGTGCGACCCAACGCTTCATGACTCGCCAGTGTTCGTAGTAACCCTTGTTCTTGCGAACGGGCCACAGACCTTTGATCCTTATATTTCTTTTTTGCTGCCGTCAACTCCGCTTCGGTGAACCCGCCTTTTAATGTCTTCTGTAACTCGTCCTTGAAACTTGCTTCCACTTTCGGCGTATTTTGCGGAGCGGAAATCGCCGACGCAGTCCACATTGCGGCATCCCCTTTCACTGCGACCGCAAGTCGCGAACTCACCCCGTAACTCAGCCCTTCCTGATTGCGAATCCGATTGGGCATGCGCGACCCCAGATCACTTCCAAAAATCTGATTGGCGATCAGCAGCGCAGGATAATCGGCATCCTCTTCCGATAACTTCAAACGAATACCCGCCTCAAACGTCGCATTCTGTTTATCAGGTGTTTCAATTTTCACGTTGGCCGTTTCCGTCTTCTTATACACCGAAGTAAGTCGCTGATAGGGCTTGCCTGTCCATCCGTTGAGTAAGTCAGCAATAGTCTTTTGCACCTCGGCTGCATCAAACTGCCCAGCCACAACTAACTCACTATTCGCTGCACCGTAGAACTCGGCGTGGAATTTTCGGACATCTTCCACCGTCACCTTGCGCAACTCAGCAATCTGTTCGTCGATGGTACCAACGTAGCGGACATCGCCTTTGGTATAAGGGCTCAAGCGTCGTGAGAACTCCAGTGCTGCAAGCGATGCAGGCTCACTACGGCCTGATTCAATGGCCGCGATCCGCTGCCCTCTCACCTGCTCAAATTCCGATTCAGCAAATGCCGGTTCACGCAACAACTCCACTGCCAACTTCAAAGAGCCTGCCAGGTTGTCACGTGTTGTCTCAATGGACGCTGCTGCGCCCGATGCATCGCTCAACACCACTGGACCGCCCCGACGTCCACCACCGCCGCCCAATCCGCCACCACCGCCCGAAGCAGTCACCCGAGCCTTCAACCGATCCATCTCATCAGCGATCTGTTGCCGTGATTTTGTCTTCGTACCGCGCATCAACAAACTGCCCGCCATCTGCGCCACCGCTGCTTTGCCCATCAACGATTGTTCCGTTCCAAAGTGTAGATCGAGCGCAGCCGAAACGGTTCCGCCGCGCGTTTGACGCGGGAGTAACACCAGTTTCAAGCCACCTGGCAACTTGGTTCGCACCACGCGAGCCTCCACTGCAGTCGGCGTCGGATCAAACGATTCGCCCTGCGACATGGCCTCTCCGCCTTTGTAATCTTTGAACAGTTTTTCCAAATCAGGGGCCGCGCCAATCTCTGCCCGTTCTGGTTTTGCAGTAGGAATAAATTCGCCCACCGTGCGGTTCGATTCCACAAAGTAAGTCTTTGCCACCCTTACGACATCTTCTGGAGTAACTTGTTTCACGCGGTCACGATTGAGAAACATCAAACGCCAGTCACCCATGGAAGCCCACTCACTCAGTTGTAAAGCTACGCCTTGGGAATTGGCCATCTGCATTTCCATGCTTCGTAACATGCGCGTCTTCACGCGGTCCACTTCTTCCTTTGTTGGTGGCTCCTTCACAATACCGTCGATGGTTTGAACCATCACGTCACGCACTTCTTTCAACGATTGTTCCTTGGTCAACTGTGCCGAAAGAACAGCCAAACTGGGGTCGTGCTGCTGCTGTGAGGACATGCGGGCTGATACGGCCTTCTTGTTGTCCACTAATGCTTTGGTCAGCCGTCCTAACCCACTGCCAGCACCACCTCGACCGCCGCCTCCACTCATCACTCCCGCTAAAATCTCAAGCGCTACGGAATCGGGATGAGCTGCGGCAGGGGTATGGTACGCCATGATCACTTCCTGAGAATCGCCAACCCGCCGCAGTGCTACGTACCGTTCGCCATCTTGTGCGGGCTCGGTGGTGTAAGTGGCGTCTAACTTACGCGATGGTCTGGCGATGGCTCCTAAGGTTGCGGCAACTTGAGCCAGGGCATCGGATTCTGTAACTTGCCCTGCCACAACTACAACCGCATTATCAGGTTGATAGTATTTGCGGTAAAAGGCCGCCAGCTTGTCGATGGGTACATTTTCCAAATCAGCACGCGACCCAATTGTGGACTTCCCGTAGTTGTGCCACAGATACGCTGTTGCCTCAACACGTTCCTGCAACACACGTGCCGGACTGTTCTCGCCTCGTTCGAACTCATTGCGGACCACGGTCATTTCTGTGTCCAAAATGGCTTTCTCCATTTTGGAATTCACCATGCGGTCGGCTTCCAAAGATAACGCCCAGCGAAGATTTTCGGCTGAGGATGTAACTGTCTCAAAGTAGTTAGTACGATCAGATGACGTACTTCCATTCCAACTGGCCCCGTGACCAGTAAGTTCCTTCTTAATGTCCCTGCCACCAGTGGTCTGCATGAACAGTAAGTGCTCCAATAAATGAGCCATCCCGGTTTCGCCATAACCTTCATGTCGCGAGCCCACTAAGTAAGTCACATTCACAGTAACCTTGGGATTGGAAGCGTCGGGAAACACGAGCGCGCGAAGTCCGTTCGGGAAACTGTATTCCGTGATGCCTTCCACTGAGGCGATTTTCTTTACGCCAGGAGGAAGAGTTTGGGCATTAGCTGGGTCGACAAGAAGCGACAAGGCAAGAGCGCCGGACAGTCTGAAGAGGTGCATAGACTGAGTTCCTTTTGAAGCAGAATTCGCTTTGGGGAGCGGATTTATAGGAGTATAGCAGCGATGGTAGAATTAGGGATAGAGTTAAAAGTTATGAATCCCCCTAATAATCAGCATGAAAGTCTCAGTCCATTGCAATTGGATGAGATTCGACGGATGAAAGAATTTGCAAATCGAATCGCCGCTCTGCCGTTGTTAGACGACCGTTCTGATGATGAAATTCTTGGGTACAATGCAGAGGGTCATTTTGATTAGAGATTAGTAGCCCGAGTATCGCTCAGATTAGGTGCAGGACAGACCGGGAGGTCCGTCCCACCCTGAAAAGTTTACGCAATAATCCCATTCACAACTTCCCCATGAACATCAGTTAGCCTGAAGTCACGGCCTGCATACCGATACGTCAACCGCTTATGGTCCATGCCCAGTAAGTGAAGAATCGTCGCATGCAGATCGTGGAAGTGGACCTTGTTTTCCACTGAATAATATCCGTAATCATCCGTTGCGCCATACTGTAAACCGGCTTTCACGCCGCCACCGGCCAGGAAGTAAGTGAACGCTTCCGGATTATGATCGCGCCCATCGGAACCTTGCGCGGTCGGCGTGCGACCGAACTCGCCACCCCAAACCACCAGCGTATCTTTCAACAACCCACGCGCGGCCAAATCCTGCAACAGCCCGGCAATGGGCTTATCCACTTCATGCGCGTTCTGTGAATGGTCACGTAATAAATCGGCATGCTGATCCCATTTGTACGTGTGGCTCACTTGCACAAAGCGAACACCTTTTTCAGATAGCCGACGAGCCATTAAACACTGCAGGCCGAAATCCTCTGTTACCCGATTATCCATTCCATACAGCTTTTTCGTCGCTTCCGATTCTCCTGAAATATCCTGCAATCCCGGAGCCTCGGTCTGCATGCGGAAGGCAAGTTCGAAGGATTCAATACGCCCATCCAGGGCAGCATCGGGACCTGTGACGGCCAATTGTTCGCGATTGATTTGCTGGATCAGGTCTAGTTCCATGCGTTGAATGTCCCGTGGAGTTTCGGAATTCGAGATGTAGGGAATCTTCGCATCCTTCGACTTAACTCCCACTGAGCCGATTGGCGTGCCAGCATAGGGCGCAGGTAGAAGGCCCGAACTATAGTTATTTGCACCGCCATGACTTTGCGTGGGGCAGATAGTTACATAGCCCGGCATGCTTTGATTCTCACTGCCCAACCCGTATGTGATCCAGGCGCCCATGGACGGCCGTACAAACGTATCGCTGCCCGTGTGGATTTCCAGCAACGCTCCGCCGTGCCTTGAATTCGATCCCCACATGGACTTGATGAAGCAAAGGTCGTCCACACGCTTCGCAATTTCCGGGAACAGTTCACTCACATACATGCCGCTTTGGCCGTACTGCTTAAACTCCCAAGGTGATTTCAGCAGGTTGAATGTTTCCGATGAAACTACTTTCGGACGCTTGTAGGGCAATGGCTTTCCATGATCGCGCTGCAACAAGGGTTTGTAATCGAACGTGTCCACCTGCGAAGGTCCACCGTGCATGAACAGGAAAATCACCCGCTTGGCCTTTGGCGCAAAGTGCGGCTGCTTCACCGCCAGAGGACCTTGTCCAGCAGGGCCAATGGAGCTTGCCGCAGCGGCGCGTAATTGCTCTTCACCCAACATCGCCGCCAAAGCCATACCGCCGAAGCCAGTGCTGCTGGCCCGCAACAGTTCCCTGCGCGAGACTGTTTTGTTCAAATAGGAGTTCCAATGTGGGTTCATAGCTTGCCTTTTCTTAGTTGAGCATTAGTTGAGATAAATGAATTCGTTCGATGACAATAGCGCTTTGCAAAAACTCTGCCAAGCAAACAGATGCCGCTTCTCTACATCTTTTTCCTGACCTTCCATGGCCTTTTCAATCTGTGCAATGAACGTCAGTGCCCGGTCCACATCGCGTGCTGCCGGTGGACGGGCCAAGGCTCGTTCATAGGCATCGCGGATGCGTGCGGAATCGTCCAGATCAGTGCGCAACAATAGCCGCTGGGCCATGGCCCGCGTACTTTTCAACACCAGCGTTGAGTTCATCATGAACAATGCTTGCGGTGCAATTACCGTCGCGTTGCGATCCCCATTAGGTGAGGACGGGTCGGGCAAATCGAACGCCGTGAACATCTCATACATGGAACTACGCACCACCGGAATGTACACTGCCCGCCGCGGATTATCGTAATCTGTCCCACCCCGCCGCGAAGTGTTGGCCACATAATCGCGATCCTTGTAAGAAAGAACAGTGCCACCCACCTTCAAATCAATCTCGCCGGTAACTGCCGTAACCCCATCGCGAATCTCTTCCGATTCCAAACGTTGCCTGCTCATGCGCCACAACGAAGTATTTTCCGGGTCAAGTTCGGCCGCACGTTCGTTGTAGTTGGAACTCATTTGATAGC
The DNA here is from genome assembly GCA_031394025.1 of Acidobacteriota bacterium. GTDB lineage: Bacteria > Acidobacteriota > Terriglobia > Bryobacterales > Bryobacteraceae > JANXSF01. Next base: position 339 of record JANMWO010000089.1, on the reverse strand, counting down.
TGTTTGAAAGCATGATCAGCCGATGCATTTCTTTCATAGACCAGTTGGCTTCCACAAAGCGCAATGACAGCCAATCGAGCAACGGTTGATTGGTTGGCATCTCCCCCAGCCTTCCAAAATTGTCTACCGACGGCACAATGCCTTTCCCAAAATGCCAGCGCCAAATACGATTGGCCATCACACGACTGGTCAGTGGGTGATCCGGCTTGGTTAGCCATTCTGCAAATTGCAAACGTCCGCTTTCCTTGTCGGAAATGGGCTTCTGATTTTCCCCAGCTACGACGCGCAAAAACTGTCGCGGAACTTCCTCGCCAAGTGTCCAGTGGCTGCCGCGCAGAT
>JANMWO010000062.1:0-8624 GCA_031394025.1 Acidobacteriota bacterium | reverse complement strand
TCGGAACATTCTTACTGGACCACGTCTGGCATGGGCACAGATTTCGGCACAGAAGAATTTCTCAATTCGCGAACGTGTGAAGGGTCAGCTTCGTTGGGACATGCAGAACGCATACAAGACCTATAACTTCACCGGACCATCCACCACAGTGGATTTCATCAACCCGAAAACCTTCGGCAAACTGACAGACGACCCACGCACAGCGTCGCTTGGCGGCCAACCGTTAATGAATCTGACTTTGATGTTTATGTTCTAAAGAAGTCAGGTTAAGTTGAAAAGGGTCAGCCTTCGGGCTGGCCCTTTTTTTCCGCATACTCTTCTTCCAAGTCGTGAAACTCGAATCCCTTATACTTACTGGTAGACGCGAATGAACCCAAACAAAGTCATCTTCGACCGACGGCTGATTTATCGACCGTTCTTGGAGCGTCTAAACCCGGTTTCGGTAAGCGTCCTGGAGTCCCAAGATCTAATCGTGACTCCTCTCAACGATCCACGGGATCCAGATCAACCACCGATCCACGTCTCTTTCGCGAATACTGTGGAACTAACTCGCGGGGCTCAATTGGCCCTTATCGGAGGAATCGGTTCTGGGAAGACAACGGTGCTGCGGCTTACGCGCAAAGTCCTCGACCGTCATAAGGATTCAATTAACTTTTTTATAGACTTGGCGAATCTTACCGATATCAACGATTTGAACTTTGGAGCCATTTTGGCTGTGATCGGGCTAAAGCTTCATAAACGACTAGAGGAGGTAGACAAACTCCTGCCATCTGTAAGTCTTGCATGTAAGAAATTGAAGAAATTAGCAAGTGGTAAAACCGAGTGGGAGAAGCAAGAGGATTTCTTTCCAGACGATACAGATATTGAAGCAGAAATAAGAAGCCAAGAAGATGGACATTGCGAGGATGAGCAGCAGCGAGGGGTTTGGGTGACAACCCCAGGTCTTCTGAAGCCCCGGTTCCCAGCACTAAAACGGGATGTTGAAGAAGTCCGCGACCTAGTGCTTGAGATAGCCAAACCCCTGCTTGAATCCGGAGCCCAAATCACAGTTCTGCTAGATGGATTGGATCGCCTGATCCGCCCAGAGCGATTCAGAGAATTCGCAGAGCAAGATATCCGGGCGCTCCGCCATTCTCAGATTTCGATCATCGTGGTTGCGCCACTCCTGATGTGGTTTGACAAGAGCCGTTTTTTGCAAGAATACTTCGACGAAGTGAAACACATCCCCGCCGCCATTTCCAACCCTGAAGAATCAAATTTTCTGAACCAAATCCTCATTCGTAGGGGTGCGAAGGAACTTACGGATGACACGGAGATTGCCCAAATAGCCAAATTCTCTGGAGGTGTTTTGCGCGACCTGATTACGCTTGCTCGAATTTCCACCGAAGCAGCCTACCGGGACGATCAAGATCGAATCGGCCCGATCCATGTTCAGAGCGCCATTCGGCAATTAGGAAAACGCTATCTGGTAGGTCTCGGAATCTCGGAAAAACACCTGATTCGCGAGCTTTCAGAAAAGGAACGGTTTCCATCGGAGAATCCAATAGCAAAAGAGCTGCTGGTGAACCGGCAAGTTCTTGAGTACGTCAACAAGGGTCGTGACCTGTTTGCCGTTCATCCCGCTCTTGCTGAAGTCTTGACGGATATTCCTTGATCAATTTCTCAACAATCACAGCCTTTAGTCTGGTGAGGCGGCTGGCATTGGGTCAGGCAAGTACCGCCATGTATCTTCTCATTTACGACGAGGGAACAGAGCTGGCCGTTGAATCCGATTTGCAAGCGGAGGTCGAAGTGCAATTAGGAATGCCGCTGTCTATTGGACGAGTTTCTGCCTTGCTTGGTATTGACCCCGCACTAGGGCTGGATATGAAGGACCGCGTCCGCGCCCTTCGGATAGACAGTTGGTCGCAGATACTTGTGGATTTGTTGGATACTCATGTAGTTCGCCTGGAGCGAACCGGGGCGCAATTTCTATTTCTTACTACCGCCGAACTGTCCGATCAACTACTTGTAGCAGCCCCGAACTTCCGCAACCGGCTAACCGAGGTCCTTCGAATTGTGCCCGATGATCCTTCTGGGGCGGGATCCCTGTGAAGCAGCAAAACGAATTGCTTTCAATGGCTCGTGATCACGAGAAAGGGTTGGAGCAAATCTCCTCACAACTTTGGCTTGGAGAACCCGGCACGCTTCGACGTCAATTACGAAACGATTTAGCTACACAAGCGGATCTCAATAGAATTAAGAGATCCGATGAAAAAGTTGTGACCCTGAGTTATCGCGGAGAATTTACGCAGCTCGAGTGCCAAAGAATTGAATTTACTTCAGATTCCTGGATGTCTTTTAGCCTTGAGTTAGAGAGAAAACAACAAGGCTGGTCAGTCAGAAGATTTATGTATAAACTGCACCCTTGCGAATCGAAGCATAGGGGTAATCCAAATTCATTTAAACAAAGATCCTTATCACGATCCTCTGGAAATCCCCCGCTGCCATCTTCATGTCGGCAACAGCAAGCCTCACATACCGTTTCCTAATATGAGTCCCCGCTTGATGATCCATATGATCTGTGAACACATTGAGCCTCATTTCGGCTTGTGAGTACTGGTCAAGAAAACACTCATATAACATGACTAGCGTTTTTCGGTCCCAACTCATCGATAAACGAAGTAGTTTCCACACTGCAGCCTGCACGAACAAGACCTATAACTTTACTGGACCATCCACTACAGTGGACTTCCGCAACCCCGCAACCTTCGGCAAGCTGACAGACGACCCACGCACAGCGTCGCTTGGCGGTCAACCTTTGATGAATCTGACTTTGATGTTTATGTTCTAAAGAAGTCAGGTTAAGTTGAAAAGGGTCAGCCTTCGGGCTGGCCCTTTTTTGCATCCTCTACCGTATCCATAGGTACAGGCCACAGCTTTCCGCACTTTTGTAGTGATTTACCAAATGGTGTGGACATCGTATTTCGGAATGAGCTCATCTGATGTCACGATGGTTAGCCCTTCGTGTCGAGCCTGGGCGATCAGTAACCGATCAAACGGATCCTTGTGCAACATCGGTAAAGTGATGAGAGCCAGCAAGTGCTCTGGACACACTTGAAGGATGGTCCAGGGAGAATGATATAAGATCTGATCCACTAATTGATCTAGTGCTGGTTTAATGATCAGTTTCCCTGCTTTATGTTTCAGGATAATCTCCCAAACACTGACCACACTAACCGACATCGCTGTCTTAGAACGAGTCATTGCCCGCTTAGCGCTGGTGCTGATTCTATTGCTGGCAGAAAGAGTCCAAACTAATACGTTAGTGTCCAGCAGCAGGCCATCGCTCACGCATACGCCTGAAATTCTTCCATCGGTGCGTCGAAGTCATCGGTCATCTCTATCAGGTCTTTGTAGGAATCCCAAGGGATTTTTGAGTTGTCAGATGGAACTCTAGTGAGCATGGCGATGGGACGACCATGATTTGCAATGTAGATTTTCTCCCCTGCCGCAGCCCGTTTTACTAAACGGGAGAGGCTGCTTTTTGCGTCGTGCATGTTCACTAGTGTGGGCATATTCAATGTTAGCCTGAAAATCGGGCTAATTACAAGTGAGCCTTGGTTGAAACTGGTTTTTCAAAAGCTGGGTCCGCGTTCGTCCGGCACACCTAGCCTTCAAATGCCCCAGGCGACAAATAGAGTAACCTGTCAATGCATTCAAGTTTCATATCATTCCGCCGTTTCAGCCTGGCCGCAACTGAGGTGTCCGAATTTGTGAGGCGCATTGATTGGTGCAATCAGTTGCGCGCGACGTTGACATGCTCAAGGTGCAGCTTACCCTTCACGCAATGATCTTGCTGGGTCAATGGTCATCGCCCGGTACAAAGGAATCAAGCTGGCCAATATGGAAACTAGAACCAGCACAACCGGGGTCACTGCAAATGTCAGCGAGTCCTGCCCGGCAATGCCAAATAGCAAAGACTTTACGAATTTCGATAGCTCCCATGCCACAGCCAATCCCGCTGTTGTCCCAATTAGAGTAAACAGTAAACTCGAAGCCATAACCTGCCAGGCCACATGCCCCCGGCTTGCGCCCAACGCAATTCGAATACTCCGTTCCCGCCCACGCCGTTGCACTCCCTGATTCACAACTCCGTAAATCCCCGCCGACGCCATGCCTAACGCCAGCAGAGCGAATCCCGCAACCAGCCATGCAATCGAACGCGACACCATGGCCGCATCAGCCACAACGGCATCCATTTTCGCGATTTTGCTTACGGCGCAAGTCCCGCAGACACTCTGAATCAATTTCGGCAGTTGTCTTTCAAAGCTGCTCGTGTCTCCTGTCAGCCGTGTCAGAATCGAATAGTTCGACGGCAATCCGGGACAGATTGGACATTTCTCGGATTTCCACTCTACGCCGTCACGCTTGCTCTTTTCGTTCGAGAACCCAGAACCCAAGGGAACCCAAGGGAACCCAAGGGGGGAACCCAAGGGACAGAGACCTCCATCCCTAAAAATACCGCGTAAAGCACTGAAGACAAACAACTCGTCGACTTATCTTATGCCGACTAAAATACTAGTTTGCAGATTCTCAAAATTACAACAAAGCTCGGATCAGCCCCGTTATCAAATAGTTCCATTGGCATTAGAACAAATTAGCTCGAGTATGGTTTAGTGCCATAAAATTCATTTTCCGCCTCCCCGCAGCCGCAAAATCGAATTGTGCTCTCGACGCGTTCCAAGGACTTCAGGCTTAGACTTGGGCTTAGGATTCTGTGTTGCCTTTAGAGAACCGGGACCTGACATCACAAAGGGGGATTCGTTGATGAATGTCCTCCTTTCAAGGCAAAGTCTTCCGTCGTAAGGGGTTACTTAGTTTGTAAGGAAATCCAATTGTCGTCAACAATAGGGATTCGAGGTCTCTGTCCCCATGTTTTTCCTGTCCCAATAAAATGTATTAGCGGCATGATTACCGAATCCACTCGGAGAGTTCGATTCCGTTCCCTTCGATGATTGACCGCATGGTACCCAGAGGGAGGATTCGGCCGCGATGGTAGGCAACGATAACCTGCTTTCCAGAAATCGCGTTTCGCCATTTCTGATGGCTCCCCGATGGTCCCAATTGTTTATAATTGTGCCGTTTTAAGATGGTAATCACTTCACCGGCGTTGAGCCGAGGTGTACCACGATCAACCAATAGTGACCTCGGCGAGTTTGGCGTCGCACGGTAGATCTATCTCCGATGGTTCCAGGTAAAGCTCAATCGCTTCTTTGATATTGTGGCGAGCTTCTTCCTCGGTCTCGCCGGCGGAGGCACAACCTGGAAGCTCGGGACAAACTGCAGAGAAACTACCTGTCTCGGCATCAAATTCGAGTACGATGCGGAACTTCATTCCTTCATTATATGTGTGGAAGGGCTTTGCGCGATGGAACGCGCGATATTGGCGATCCATTTGAAGAGAGAGGCACACTGCAGCGTCGCGACCAGTTTTGCTTTCCGAAGATGAAACCAGCGGGGTCGCCTACACTTTGCCCGTTGAAGCTGCCGCCCAGCAGCCTTGCCTGATTTACAGACTTACTAACTTGACTCCCCAGCCAAGTAAGTAACACGGGTACTTCGATGTAAGCGGCCTGCTGATTTTTTAACTGCGACTCGAACCGATCCGAGGGTCCTCCGCGTTGAGGAAGGACTTTTGAACGAGAGCATTCTGGCCAGAATTTTTTCTCTCTGGATTCAGGGTAGCAGGGGTGTGGTAGTGATTTGGCGGTCGGGTGGGGTAAGGTGTTGAAACGGTTGATGAGTTTTGGTGGTGACCGACTTCTAGTAGGCCGCTATTTCGGGGCTTCGTTGATTTCAATGTCGCGCTTCAAGATGTCGGTTAAGAGTTCTGGCATGCCGATTCCTTGTTGTTGAGCCTTTCCGGAAAAGTATTCCCACACACTTCTCTCAATGGAAACAGGCAAAAAGACCTGTGCAGTGGAAGGGATGTGATGGAGCGCGCGAACGGCCTTGCTGAAGTCTATTTCCTCTGGCATTGTGTCATCTGAATTCATGGTATTTCCTTATACTGCCATATTTCGCGGGCGGTGGATTGGCGCGCGGAGATAAGACGGATTTTTGTGATTTCGGAATTAGCAAGGTCCCAGAGGTAGACGACTGAAAGGATTGCTCCGTTGGTTGCCCAACCGATAGCGAACCAACGCTCCTCATTTCTATTGTGTTCCAAATCAGCGGTTGAGAAGAGTGCTGGATCTTGAAATATTGTCGATGCCAATTGAAAAGATACACCGTGCTTACGGATGTTGGCCATAGCTTTAACTTCGTCCCACTCGAACTGAAACCGTTGTTCATCCAAAACAATGCCTAAGACAATGCTACCTCCGATTTTTCAAATCCTCCCTGGTACCTGATCATCTTTCGTGGGAGACCAGATTCCAAGTGTTGCACCATCTGCTTTAAATCACTCCCAAGATTCATCTGAACACTTGTAGTTTTTGAGAAGGGAAGCCTTCAAAATCGAAGCTGCGCTGACTGTGTAATTTTGGCCTTCCATGTCTAATCTTGGCCCGAAGCTGATCGTAAGGTCACTGATCAGCTGTGCTCGTTCACCCTTTGTGATGATCAGGTGGTTTACCTGATTCTTAGAGTTAGCTTTCGGGTTTACTAGAGTATAGAAAATCAATGGAGTGGCTTTGAACAAAGAATGATCTAGGAAATCTAATTGAGCTCTTATTTTGGGCAACTCAGCGGCTAGTTTGCCATAATCAACATCAGGGCTCGGGCCAGCAATAAAGACACCTGTAATATCGATCACCTGTTGGAGTAATCTTATCTTTCCCTCATAATATCCTTTCAGGTTTGGAATGAGTTCCTGGAATGGAGGGTTGAGGCGCATACTATCTAGACTTCTGATTTGCGTTCTTAGTTCTAATTGCATCAGAGTGCTAGCATAGACAGTGTTCGCAAGCGAGTCCTCCCGGGTGCTTAGCTGCAATTCCTGTTTCCAAGATAGTCGAATCCTTTCGATTGCGGCTAGTTGACGAATCCATTCGGCTACAAAGGAAAGGTGCGGAGTTTCCGGTTTTTCAGCACCGTATGTCGATATTGGGGTCCACGCCGAGGTCAATACAAAAAGAACGCAAAACGCAACTCCATAAAACCGGCAAGAAGATGAACTCATTTTCATTCACTCGACGCTGAGTGTATCACAAGCACCGGTCAAATGCCCGGATGATGGGGCCACGGCTCATAACCTTGTACAACTCGCTCGAAGGCTGCTCTTTCGAATAAAATGGACTAATGGCTATGGGGAGCAACACTAGCCTTGGGAGGAACAGATTTTGGAGCAATTCGATGGATTTATATACTGCGATCTCCATCCAGCATCGAAGATGATTACTGTACGCACATGGTTTGCGGGTCAGTACGGCGGCGACTCGGCGGATTGTAATCCAGAAGTTTGTTGGCAATGTTCTCGCGTTGAATGCAGTCGTCACTATGAGCCTCGAGTTTTCGGATACCGCAACTTGGAACGCGGTCGCGGTAATCGGCCAAATCCGAAGGAGCAGGAAAATTGCAGTCGGCACTGCGAGCTTCCATTTATGTTCGTTGCGTCGTTTGGTCCGCTAAGGCAATTCCGGTGTCCGTTTCGGGGATGCGACAACCGTGGTTCCGTGGTAAGTGAATTTGTCGCAAACATTGAGACTGCAATAGAAGATCAATTGGAACCTGTTGCATCTTTAACACATGAGGCGAAAACAGAGGCGCATGAGTTGGCTATCTTCCATGTTTTCGCAATAGCAGCGAACCTTAGGTTCAAGTCTCCAAGGAATAAAAAACCGCCTTTTCCTGACATAGAATGCATAATCGATGGAGAGTTGCATTGGTTTGAACTTGGTCGCATTACCGATTATAAATTTGCTGGATTAATTAAGGACACGCGTCGCGACAATCCAAAGCCCTTCTTATTTTCCCAAGAAGAGCCTTTTGTTAGAATCGTCGAGAAGAAGAAGAAAAAACGGTATACAACATTGGGGCACCCGGTCGATCTTGTACTCTATTTCGATCAACAACCCCCGGATCAAAAAGCACTAAAGAGATACTTTTCAAAGCATGCCGCCACTTTGGAGGACTTGCAAAAGAAAGGTCCATTTTCCCGTGTTTGGATTTACGACGACTGGTCTAAATCTGTGCTCTGGAGTTCTGAGCCATCGATTTCTAGAAGTTATACTTCTGGGCCGGAAGGGTCAGGTACGAAGTGAACCTTGCGGGGAACACGCTGCGGTTCAAAGTGGCATCTAACGGCATCGGCAACCTGCTCTTGAAGTTCCTTTAGATCCTTACCTTGCGTCGTTATCCCGCCCGTTCCGGCGGGGGCATCCCAAAAGGCCACAAGGATTCCAGCATCCTCGCGCGGCTCGACTTGGAAAACTATTTCTTCCACCTCTTCACAGTACAGTTAGCGCGATTCCCAGTCAATGTTCATTCTGCGGACCTGCTGATTACAGTCCTCTTAAAGGATTTTATTGAAGTTAAATTCCGCCAGCCACCGATTGCGGAAACAATACGAAGATCAAGCTCAGCGCTCCGACACAACGTCTTCACGCTTGCGGGCGATGAAATCCGTACTGCTGGTGGGA
>JANMWO010000059.1:0-14984 GCA_031394025.1 Acidobacteriota bacterium | reverse complement strand
TGGCCCGCAAGGAGATTGACTAAGTGCCCAATGTGCCCGTCCCGTTGACTTACTACCTTACACTAAGCGCTATCTTGTTTATGATCGGCGCAGCGGGCTTTATCATCCGTCGCAACATCATCACCGTGTTCATGTCTATTGAACTGATGTTGAACGCCGTGAATCTCACCTTCGTCACCTTCTCCTATCAGTTCCGTCAGGTGGACGGCCACATTTACAGCTTTTTCGTTATGGTGGTGGCTGCTGCTGAAGCGGCCGTCGGACTGGCAATTATTCTCACCGTCTTTAAGAACCGCTCCACTCTGACCATTGACGACGTCAGCAGCATGAAGAACTAAACGATGCACTCACTCTGGCTTATTCCTATTTTTCCCCTGGTCGGCTTCCTCATTAATGGATTGCTAGGCCGACGGTTTTCAAAAACCGTCATTAACACCGTTGCTGTGGGCAGCGTTGTGCTGTCGTTTCTTTGGGTGCTCAAAGCCCTCAGCGCCCTGGCCCCCTTGAACGAAACCTACGTGGAACATTATTTCACTTGGATTTCTTCGGGCACACTGGACATTGGTTTTGATTTTGCGATTGACCGTCTCACCATGGTCATGCTGTTGGTTGTAACTGGCATTGGTTCGCTGATTCACGTGTACGCCACCGGTTACATGGCCCATGAAGGTGGCTACTACCGCTTCTTCGCTTACCTGAATCTGTTCATGTTTTTCATGCTGACCTTGGTGCTGGCCGCTAACTACGTACTGCTCTTTGTGGGATGGGAAGGCGTGGGACTATGCAGCTATTTGCTAATTGGTTTTTACTTCCTAAAGAAGAGCGCCTCGGATGCTGGTAAGAAAGCATTCATCGTCAACCGCATTGGCGATTTCGGTTTCAGCTTGGCCATGTTTCTGATTGTCATTGCCTTCGGCACGCTCGATTTTCAAAAGGTGTTCGCCAAGGCCAGCACCATGTCCCCCGAAGTGCAATACGGTTCCATAACCACTATCTGCTTGTTACTTCTAGTTGGTGCCATGGGTAAGTCGGCGCAAATCCCCTTGTATGTCTGGCTGCCAGATGCCATGGAAGGCCCCACCCCGGTATCGGCACTCATCCACGCGGCCACCATGGTAACAGCCGGTGTCTATATGATCGCCCGCTCCGCCACGTTGTTTGAGCGTGCCCCCATCGCCATGGATGTTGTGGCCTACATTGGCTTGGCAACGGCGGTGATGGCTGCCACCATCGGCCTGGTGCAAAACGATATCAAAAAAGTGTACGCCTATTCGACGGTCTCTCAACTTGGCTATATGTTCCTTGGTTGTGGCGTCGGCGCATTCTCCGCTGGTATTTGGCACGTTGTTACTCACGCCTTCTTCAAGGCTCTGTTGTTCCTTGGTGCTGGTTCCGTAATCCACGCTTGTGCTGGCGAACAGGACATGCAAAAGATGGGCGGGTTGATGAAAAAAATTCCCATCACCTTCGCTGTTCTGTTCATTGCAGCCATGGCCATTGCTGGTGTGCCGCCGCTATCAGGCCACTACTCGAAAGATGCCATTCTGATGGCCGCCCATGCTCGAGCACCCTGGATGTACTGGGTAGGCGTGGTGACTGCTGGTATGACCGCCTTCTACGTGTTTCGCTCCATCTTCCTCACCTTCTTCGGAGAATATCGTGGTAAAGCCCATCCCCACGAATCGCCTGCTGTGATGTGGGTTCCACTTGCTGTGCTAGCGGTGCTCAGCCTCATCGGCGGCTATGCCTTCAACATTCCTGAATTCCTTTCGCCAGTGCTTCCAATGCACGGTGGAGTTCACGATGAAAGTCTGGCTACCATTGCTACGGCTGCCGGTCTTGCCGGAATTTTGCTTGCCGCCATTTGCTACCTCTTCGTCCCCAGCATTCCCGGTGCACTGGCATCGGCCTTCGCACCTATCTATCAAACTCTGTATGACAAATACTATGTCGATGAATTGTACGACGTTTCCATTGTGAAACCCATCGCCAACGGGTCTCGTGAAATCTTATGGAAAGGTGCCGATGTCGGCGTGTTCGACGCTCTTGTGAATGGTGCCGGAACCACATCCATGGCACTCGGCGGACTCCTCAGGAAAATGCAATCCGGTAACTTACGCTCTTACGCCAGTTGGGTCTTAATAGGAATCCTACTCGTCATGGGTGGCTTTGCTGTTTACGGAGGTGCGAAATGAACCTTCTAGACATCACTCTGATTCTTCCTCTGGCTGCCTTCGCTCTAGTTCTTTTCTTGTCTGGCGATGCCGCAAAGAAAGCCGCCATCGGTCTGGCTCTAATCATCTTTCTGGTTTCACTCGGATTGCTTGGCCCTACACTCGCCGCGCCTGCCGCAATGAATTTTGAATCGAACGTGGCCTGGATCGATTCGCCCGCCATTCGTTATCACACTGGCATTGACGGCGTCAGCATTTGGCTCATTCTGCTGACGACACTGCTTACGCCCATCTCCATGCTGATTTCATGGAACTACATTAAAGAGCGCGTTCCGCAGTTCTACGCTTACTTATTGCTGCTGGAATTCGGCCTCATCGGTGTGTTCATGAGTCTGGACCTTTTCCTGTTCTATGTGTTCTGGGAAGTGTGTCTGGTGCCCATGTTCCTGTTGATCGGCATCTATGGGCACGACCGTCGCATCTACGCCGCTGTGAAATTTTTCTTGTACACCATGGCTGGCTCAGTGCTGATGCTGGTGGCCATTGTCTACATCTACGGCAAGGCGGGCGGCACGTTCGATTACATTCAAATTCTGGCCAAGCTGCATAACGGTCAGTTGCACTTTGAACCCGCTGAACAAATGTGGCTCTTCCTTGCGTTCTTCATCGCCTTCGCCATCAAGGTCCCATTGTTCCCGCTGCACACCTGGTTGCCTGACGCGCACGTCGAAGCTCCAACGGCAGGTTCCGTCATGTTAGCGGCGCTCATGCTGAAAATGGGAACCTACGGTATTCTGCGATTCTGTCTGCCCATGTTTCCGCAAGCGGCCTACAACGCCCGCATCCCCATCATCACTCTGGCCATCATCGGCATTATTTACGGAGCCCTTGTGGCGCTGGTTCAGCCGAATATGAAGAAGCTGGTGGCCTATTCATCGGTCAGTCATTTGGGCTTTGTGGTTCTCGGCTTATTCACTTTCGATCAGGCAGGCGTGGACGGCGCAGTGTATCAGATGATCGCTCATGGCGTTTCAACTGGTGCTCTGTTTATGCTGGTTGGCTTCCTTTACGAACGGAACCATTCGCTTGAAATCAAAGATTACGGTGGCGTGGCCACGTGCGCTCCATACCTCAGCACCGTATTTCTGATCACGACACTGGCCAGTGTCGGCATGCCCTTGTTGAACAACTTCGTCGGAGAATTTCTGGTGCTACAGGGTGCCGCCAGAGTCAACATCTGGTGGGCAGTGTTTGCCGGACTCGGTGTGATCCTCTCCGCCTGTTACATGTTGTGGCTCTATCAACGCGCCTTCTTCGGGCCGGTATCGCATGAAGTGGAACATCACGTCACAGACTTAACATCGCGCGAATGGGTGACGTTGATTCCCATGATCGCGCTGATGGTTTGGATGGGCATTTACACGCAAACGTTCCTGCCATCGATTTCAGCCTCCAATACCCACATGCTCGGGCAAGTTCAGAGCAAGGAGATTGCTAATGCCCGCTAACTTCATGCCCAGCGCTGCGGAATACTTACGGTTCGCTCCAGAAATTATTCTCACCATAGTCGGCACATTGGTAATGATTCTTGAAGCCATGACTGGGGATCGTGATAAGTCGTCACTGGGCTATGTTTCCCTACTTGGTTTGGCATTGGCCATGGCTGCTGCGGTGGCCGCTAACAACGATCCCGGCATGGCCTTCCAGTCCATGATCATCGTCGACGGCTTCGCCACTTTCTTCCGAGTCTTAGTCATTGGTGTTGGCATGCTGACCATTCTGGTCTCCACCAACTATCTATCGGAAGCCAAGGCCAACAGCGGCGATTTCTACGCGTTGATCCTGTTTTCAGTGGTCGGCCAAAGCTTGATGGCTTGCGCCAACGAACTGATCATGATTTTCATCGGCATTGAAATCTCGTCCATCGCCAGCTACATTCTGGCCGGATATTTACGTGACGATCGCCGCAATAACGAAAGCGCTTTGAAATATTTCCTGATGGGATCTTTTGCCACAGCTTTCCTACTTTACGGCGTGGCCTGGATCTACGGTCTTACCGGTTCTACCAATTTGGGAGAGATTCGGACCGTGCTGAGCCATGGCACAGCCCCCACTGCGATGGTGGGCATTTCCGCCGCACTCATGTTAGTTGGCCTGGCATTCAAAGTTTCCGCAGCACCGTTTCAAGTATGGGCACCTGATGTGTACCAAGGTTCGTCTGCTCCTATCAGTGCCTTCATGAGCGCCGGACCCAAAGCCGCAGCCTTCGCCGTCATGGTTAGAGTCTTCTACACATCCTTCGATTCCATTTCAAACCAATGGGAGCCAGTGTTTTGGATCATGTCGCTTGCCACCATGGTCATCGGTAATTTCGCCGCGTTACAGCAGCGGAACATCAAGCGTATGTTGGCCTATTCATCCATCGCCCACGCCGGGTATGTGATGGTAGCTGTGACGTCCCATTCGGCAGTCGGGACAGCCGCCGTTATGTTCTATCTAGCCAGTTACTGCCTGATGAACATCGGCGCATTCGCGGTTGTCACCTGGATGGCTCGCGATGGTGAAAAGTTTGTCGAGGTGGACGATTTTTCCGGCCTCGCCCAGAAACAGCCATTCGTGACAGCCATCCTCACCGTGCTGATCCTCAGTCTGGTAGGTGTCCCGTTAACTGGTGGATTCTTCGGCAAGTTTCTGGTGTTCAAAGCAGCCATTGACAGCCATCTGATGTGGCTCGCAATTCTAGGTCTTTTGAACAGCGCCGTAGCAGCGTATTACTATCTGCGAGTGCTGGTAGTGATGTACTTCCGCGAACCAGGAGCGTCGACTGTCAATTTGCCCCCTGTGGCCGGGACGTTGCGTGTGGCCATGCTGGTGACCACGTTAGGCACCATTGCGCTGGGAATTTTCCCAGGCTTGATTCTCGGCTTCGCCACGCAGTCTTCTACACTGGGGAAGTAAATATCTCGGCAGTCTCCAAAAAGTAACATTGTTGCTTTCCCTCAATTTGTATTTACAATGTAAATGTGAGTTTTGATTAGGACGCTGGCAATGTTTCGCACATAGCCAGACACAACGTCACTCCGAATGAGGCCGAAGATGCTATTCTTATCGAACCCTTGGAGATGGATATTCAGGATCATGAATCGGAAGCTCGCGTGCTTTGCTTCGGTCGCACTCGGTCAGGTAGGCTGTTGACTATCCTATATGCCATGCGTAAAGGGAAGATCCGTGTAGTTACGGCCTACGATATGTCGAAGCAGCAAGTCGAACTTTATTTAAGGGGGGTCTGACGATGTCACTGAAGCGAATCACGATTCCTGCCTTCAAAAAAGAGGCGGATGAAGCCGCTTGGTGGGACGCCAATCCCGATGTGGCTACTGCTCTAATGAGCAAGGCGCTCAAGGCTGGTACGGCCCGCCGAAAAATCCCCTTGCAAACTGTAACAATTCGCCTGCCGGTCAAGGATCTTACGATTGCCAAAGCCAACGCTGATCGCAAAGGGCTTCCCTATCAGACCTATATCAAGATGATCTTGCACTCTGCGTTGGAGAAAGACAAGGCCACCGGTTAGGGGATTGCACGTTGATGTCCGTTATGATAGCATCAAGATGTGCGAACAACCCTAAGTCTTGACGACGACGTTTCGGTGCTTATCGAAAAAGAAATGCGGGCGACAGGTGTTTCTTTAAAGCAACTGGTTAACCGTTCTTTGCGACTTGGATTGCAGGCAGGTAATCAGCAACTGCGGAAGCCATTTTCTGTGATACCCCGTCCGCTAGGATTGCCGACTGGCACAAGTTACGACAAGATCGGGGAACTGCTGGAATTCCTGGAAGGTCCAGAACATCGTTGATCGTACTTGACGTCAATCTACTACTTTACGCCTACGATTCCAATTCGGCTCATCATGCAAAGGCACGTGAATGGGTGGATGTCATTTTTTCGAACGGAGATCTCATTGGTCTACCGTGGCAAACGATTGGTGCATTTCTACGAATTGGGACCAACCGTCGCCTTCCTGGTCATCGTTATACAGTGCCAGAAGCAACTGCCGTGGTTGAAACCTGGCTTGCGCAGCCGAATATTCGCTGCATCGCTCCGGGCGAGAAATATTGGCCAATTCTTCGGACGATGATCATCGAAGGACAGGCTTCCGGCCCATTGGTCACCGATGCCCAACTGGCAGCATTAACGATAGAATGCGGAGGAATACTACAAACAACGGATCGCGACTTTGCCAGATTCCCTGGGCTTCGCTGGAAAAATCCTTTGATCTAGAAGGCGATTCGCGTCACTCCGGTGCAATCAAATGGATCTTCGGAAAATACGTACGATACGGACTCGCATCCCGCGTCAATAACGCCAGTGTCGCAATCGCCGCATGTGCTCCAATATAGAAGTCCGGTAGTGGCGATCTTTTCGTCCCACCGCGTTTCCGGTAGGCACTGAAGCATCTACCCGCCAAGAATCCAGCCTCCCAGGGAAGCTGATCCCGTCGGTAGATTTGTGGTGGCAAAGCAAGGTTCAACCCTTCAATCGTCGAGAATCCTATGGATACCTCGCTATAAATAATTGGGTTGATAATTAAAACGTGACTTTCAGCAGCTTCGGCCAGGGCATTGGCTGACCATTCGCTCCATTCAGGATCGTTGGTAGCAATATCTATCAGAATGTTGCTATCCACTAATACGCCCAGAAACTGGGCTGTGCTCATTCGTCTCCGCGAGTCATAGCCATAATTTCATTGGTGCTTAATCCACAATCAGCCGTACCCCGTAGGGCATTCAAAACCGCCTGACCTCGAGCCGAGCTGCTGGCCGGCTGCTTAGCCTTGCGAATCTGCACCGCATCACCAACAATCTGGAATTGGACCCTTGTATATGGCATCAGTCCCAATTGTATCCGCATGTTCTGTGGAATTGTAACTTGTCCTTTCGTGGTAACTCCCATCTCGGTAACACTCCTACTGGTAAGAGTAACACCATTCCACTCAACTTTCAATACCTAAAAATGCTCCCGCAACCCCGCGAAGCTCTCCAATACCAACAGTTTTCCCGGTCCAGCCGGTCGCAACTCTTCACGCTCCAACACCCAAGTGCGCGAATGGGGTATGTAGGCCGCGTTCAACCCGGCTTCCAACGCCGGATTGATGTCCGATTTGGGTGAGTTCCCCACCATCCACGCCCGTTCCCGATCCATGCCGCGTAACTTTGTCAAACCGTGATACGCCTCCCGATGCTTTTCCATGGTCACTTCAACGTGGGCAAAATAGTGTGCCAGCCCAGACCTATCCACCTTCGCCACTTGTTCGGCGTGGCTCCCCTTAGTGAACAGGGTCAGTTCATATTTTCCGGATAAATATTCCAAAGTCTCCGCGACATCAGGAAGAATCACCATCGGATGATCCAGAATCACATGTGCGAACTCGCGAACTGTTTCCTCATCCTGTGCCGTCACCGGACGTTGTGACAGCAGGCCCAAACACTCCACCATATTGCGACCAAAGCTCACCGAACCATATCCAAACGTCTTGGCATTTTCAATTTCAATTCCATTCAAGTGTTCCCGTATCTCAGCCCCGGTCAGTTTGGGCAGATCTAGAAACTCCACGAAGCGGTCGAACGCGTCTTCAAAGTAGATGTTGTTCTCCCACAAGGTATCGTCTGCATCAATAATTAGATGCCAGCTCATTGGTGTCCATTCGACGGCAACTTGCCGTGCCCATTGGTCGGGATCACTCGCTTCAACTGGGCCGTTTGACGACGCTCTTCAATTAACGATGGAAAATGTTCCTCCAACCGCACCAGCCGTTCTTCCTCGCTACGGGATTGCAGTAAATGCTGGCGCACGCTCAAATCATCGGTTGCCTGCCCTAATTGAAAGCTCAGTTGGGATTCGTTCAACCTTGGCTCAGGTAAAGTGTCATCCAGATTTCGCAACGTATAATATTGCCGCAACACCTTGGCTATCAGCTCTTCTGGTGGTGGCTGCAGGCCTGGGTCATCATCGAAATAACGCACCCGTCCGCGCAGAAAGTTGCGCTCATTGTCCGTTCCGGTGATCTCGAACCGGTAGCGACCTTCGGCCAGAATATCCATCCGGCCATCTTCTAATTTTCGGAGCAGTTCTCTGATTCTAGCTGAACAACCAATGCCCGCCAGACCCCGCTTCATCACCAGCACAATACCGAACTCGGTATCGGCATCCAATGCTTCGCCGATCATTTCCTTGTAGCGTTCTTCGAAAATGTGCAGGGGAAGGGGTGTCCGCGGAAGCAGAACGAGAGTTAAAGGGAACAGCGGCAATATCGCTTCACGCATGTTACTATTATGGCGTTCTTGCATGAAAACATCGAATCTGAAAGCGAAACAAACTCCTGGAATTTATTTAGTTGGCTTCATGGGTTCGGGCAAAAGTACCATTGGTCGGAAACTGGCTTCCAGCATTGGCTGGCGATTCATCGACCTGGATCACGATATTGAGGCTCACGCCCATAAAACCATTCCCGAAGTTTTTGATCAGGATGGGGAAACCGTATTTCGGCACATTGAATCAGACATGCTTGCTCGTCGCATTGCCGAAGTGAAAGCAGGGCAACAGTTGGTGATTGCCTTGGGTGGTGGGACCTTTGCGCAACGTGCCAATCGATTGGCACTGCGGGATGCCGGGCTAACCATTTGGCTGGATGTTCCGTTTGAAATGGTGGAGCGCCGGGTGGCCGGTTTTGGGCATCGTCCCTTAGCCCGCGACCCTGAAAAATTCCGAACTCTGTTTGACACTCGTCGCCATGCTTACGCTGAAGCGAACGAACGTATTTCCATTACATCGGATGATGTCAATTCAACCGTAGAAGCCATTCTCGCTCTCGAGTTTTTCCAATGAAACGAAACTTACGTTCTGACGCGCAGAAAATATTTCGCGCTGCTGTCACCGCTGCTGATCCTACTCAGGCGGTCCTCTCTCACCTCCACCTTGCCCAGGACACCTTAATCGCCGGGCGACGTCGGTATGATCTTTCAAGCTTCAATAACATCTACGTCATCGGGGCAGGGAAGGCCGGTGCGTCCATGGCTTCCGCTATTGAAAAACTACTTGGCAAGAAGATATCGGACGGCCTCATCAATGTCAAAGACGGCCATCTCGCCCCGTTGCGTCGCATCCGTCTTCACCAGGCGAGCCATCCGCTTCCCAATCAAAATGGGGTCGATGGCGCGCTCCAGATTTTGGAGATAGCTCGGGCGGCCGGTCCTCGTGACCTGGTCATCTGCCTTATCAGCGGCGGTGCTTCGGCGCTGCTTCCCGCTCCCGCTGTTGGGCTCACACTGAATGACAAGCAACGGGTTACTGCCCTGCTGCTTGCCTGTGGTGCGACGATTCATGAAATCAATGCTGTCCGTAAACATCTTTCCTCTATCAAGGGCGGTCAACTGGCCCAGGCCGTGTTCCCCGCCACTTTACTAACACTCATCCTAAGCGACGTCATCGGTGACGATCTATCGGTGATCGGCAGCGGCCCCACCGTGCCAGACCCGTCAACCTTCGCCGATGCGCTAAACATTTTACGCAAATACGACTTACTCAAAAAGATCCCCGCCCGCGCCCTGCGTATTCTCCAAGCGGCTAAACAGGAAACTCCCAAGCCAGCCGATCCACTGTTTCGTAAATCCCAAACCATCATCGTTGGCAGCAACCGCCAAGCCATGGAAGCGGCTGCAAAAACGGCTCGCCAATTGGGTTTTAAACCACTGGTTCTTTCCACCACCATAGAAGGGGAAACGCGCGATATAGCCGGGATGCATGTGGCTATTGCCAGGGAAGTTCGCGCTTCTGGCCAACCTTTACGCGCCCCGGCCTGCCTGCTTTCCGGTGGTGAAACTACGGTGACTCTCCGTGGCCAGGGCAAAGGTGGGCGCAATCAAGAGTTCTCCCTTGCTGCAGCTCTGCACCTTGCCGACGTCCACAATACTCTGGTTCTATCCGCAGGAACCGATGGCAGTGATGGCCCAACCATAGCCGCTGGTGCCTTCGCCGATACAACGACATTGGCAAGAGCGGATGCATTGGGAATGAACGCCAGCGATTTTCTAGCCCGCAATGATTCGTTCTCCTTCTTCGAAAAACTAGGTGACCTGCTGATCACCGGTCCTACGAATACTAACGTAATGGATGTGCGAATCGTTCTACTTGGTTAAGCCAGAATTCCGAAGTTTTGGAAACGGCAGTTCAGCACAATACAAGCCAAAGGACATGCCGGTTTGCCCAAGAGACTGGATAGGAACCATGCAAGCCAAAGGGGGACATGTTGGTCTGGCCCGAGCAACCGAATTCTTCCCCAAACTGCCCAGCGGCAATCAGCGAGTGGCTAGATCAGCGTGTCCCCTTTTGGCGACCCTCACGCAAAGTTCAGTTTCTTCTTTGTT
Source organism: Acidobacteriota bacterium (assembly GCA_031394025.1). Lineage (GTDB taxonomy): Bacteria > Acidobacteriota > Terriglobia > Bryobacterales > Bryobacteraceae > JANXSF01. Next base: position 4,390 of record JANMWO010000059.1, on the reverse strand, counting down.
GGGAATCCTCACATTGATGTCGTGCCAATGGTTTGTGAAGTTGTTCCCAGCCCTCGACACTATGGGTGAATAGACACTTACAACTGAGCTTCGCCAGCAGGTTTTGGAGCCTTCGGTGGCGCCGGTGCCACTGGTGCCACAACCTCCGCCGATGCCTTTCGGATAATCACGTTCCCGCGATTCGTGTGCGCTGTGATACCAGGTCCTTGCCCGGTAGAACCTGTCAGCTTTCCACGCCGACCCTGTTCTTCCGATTTCAAAGGATCACCCCATTCGTTATCCACTTCGCCCTTGTCCGTGGTAGCGCTGATTTCAAACTTTGCCGACGGTGGAAGGGCAATGTCCACCCGTCCCGATTTCGTTGTAGCGTCGATCTTGCCCAGCGGCATGCGCCCCGGACGAATCTGCAGATCGCCACGATCCACCGTTACTTCCAATGAATTCGTAAAGTCACTCAACTCCACATCTTTCGAGTTCGATGTCAGCAGGATCGGGCCAGTTAGATTTGATCCGCTGATATTCCCCGAACTGATGCGTACCGATCCAGGCATTTTTTCAATACGGAAAGTTGTGCGCGAGCTTTCAAACCGGAACACCTTTTGTACTCCACGAAATTGCATGTCGCCGGAATAATTTCCGTTCACTGTGAGCGGACCCTCAATATTTTCAAATTCCAGATCCTGCCCACGTGGACTTTTTACTTCCACAGAGCTTTTCGCGCTGGTAACGCGCACTGTATCGCTGCGTCGTAAGTCCAAACGAACGGGTCCGCCTATGTTTGCCATTCGTACACCGGCATTGTCAGAAGTTATTTCTACGCCGCCTTGAATGTCATTGATGTCAAAATCGCCGTAACGTCCGCGGGCTTCAATTGACGAACCTTTGGGAACCTTCAAATCGAAATCGGCTTTCAATTGCGCTGAATCCACTACCCGGTCATGATTCATACGGATAATAATTACGTTGCCTTGATCCACAATTTCCAGTGGGCTACTTTTATCACTCTTGTCCGCTTCAGTGCGATTGTAAGTGCGAATCTGCTTGCTACCCGCCAACTTCACTTCGTTTGAATCGCCACCAGCAATCCGTACATTCCCGCGAAACGATTCAATCACAATACGGGGCGAATTTGTTTTAGACATGGTTGAACCAGATAGCGGATAGTCGAAAGGTTCTCCCAACATTTCTAAACCCTTCATGCGGAATCGTGGCCAATTGTGGCTCATCCGTCCACCATAAATTGCGCTGGTCCCAAGTACGCTTAGGCAGATTGCTAACGTCCATTCGCCGCCAGAAATTCCAAAGCGGGGCAACGGGCGGCCCTGTGTGTGCCAGTTAAGAATTTCCGCCAATCGCATGATTCCCCAACCAATTAGCAGGAACGGCCAATAAGTACTGAACACACTCAGAATGGGCAGATCGGGACGAATGTTGTTTACAAGAAACAAGGCCCCAAAGCCAATCAACAGTATAGGTCCAACAATTGAGCGTGGTCTCATGTTTGTATTCTCCCTGCCCATATTACGAATTCATTACAGAGGGAGTTCCCTCCATTCGTTCTACCAACCGCAATATTCCGTAAACAATCAGCATCACTGGCCAAGTGTGGTTAATGTTAAAGCCACCCATGGAATCCATGGTCAATAGAACCCCCAGCGTGACCAACATCAAAGGACCGCGCACCGCTTGCAGCAAAGTTCCAGTTGGCGGCACATAGGGAGAATAAACCGGTTGCGCCGTCGGCATGGGCGGCGGAATCGGCGAAGCCTGGGGTGGAATTGGTACGAATGTAGCGTCATCGCTCATTGTGGGCCTCCTGCTTGCGAACGTTCAAATAGCATATAAGCCCCGGCTCCAATCAACGCCACTGGCCAGAATTTGACGATTTGATAGAACCGGAAAACCTCGAAGTTGTTCAATAAAAACAGCACGCCCAGCGTCATCAGCAGCACGGGTCCAATCGGAAATCCGGAATTGTTTTTCATTGGGAATAGACTCGAAAATTCATCTGGGGATCCGCCGTTCAAACGGCGTAATGCGGTGTGATAAGCCTCAAAAGCCATATAAGGAACCCAGGCGATGCAAAGTATGACGAACACCGGGGTCAGATCCCCGATCTCACGGGAATTGGCAATGCTGATCAATGTGCCGAAAATAACAACATGAATCAGACCCTTGGCATACTGCCCGTTGTAGATGGCACCAACCCCGGGAATCAATCCCAGAATAAACGCCAGTCCCGGCGAAATGGCCGTACCGCCCGGAGAAATTCCTGTACCGTTGGGGGCAGCAGTCCAGGGTGAATCAGCGGTGCTTGCGGCGGGAACGTGCTCTGCGCAGTAAACGATTCCGCGCACCGTCTTTTGCTCTTCCGCCTGTAATTGCTTGCCGCATGACCGGCAATACGAAACCGAAGGTGTGGTTGGGTTTTCCATGATTTATACTCCCCCCGTAGATTACTTCTTACTTTCGCCAGGAATCATGCCACTTTCTGTTGCGGCTGGAATTCCCCCAGCTTGGTCTGTTTTCAACTGCTGCACGCGGCGTTCTTCTTCGTCCTGATCATTCCACTCTCGCAAGCGTGTTTGAATTTCGTACACCACCCGAAGATTGTCGTAATACTTCACAGCCCGCTCCCATCCGCGATGCAAGCTATCGTCAAAGGCGTGGTACACCTTCACCGGATCTAAGTCGGAGGGTTTCAACTGCGTATTAATACCGGTGATCCTACCCAACATGGAGAACGAAAGAATGGTCATCGCCATTCCCATAGCGAATTTTGGTTGCAGGACCGGTTGCAGTAAGCCACGAATCCAACCCGTCAGGCCGCTGCGTTTTTCCATGGCAGGCCTGTCGAATAGGATTTTCGTAACCAGGTGGTTGGGCACTTCCACCGGGGAAACGCGTTCCAGAAATGCCGTTGCGCCGCACACGTCAGCCATCATCGCCGCACAGTTTGGGCAAGCAGAAGCATGCGCTTCCACTCTAACCCGCCCTTCGGCGTGCAACGTGTTATCTACGTAGTCGCAAAGCAAAATCTCGAATTCGTTACATTCCAACTGCGTCATCTTGTCCTTCAAATTATCAAGTTTTAAATCATCACGTTCTGTTTCCGCAACACTCGTGCCAGTTCCGCTCGCCCACGGTTCAACCGCGATTTCACTGTTCCCTCAGGTACCGCCAGAATGCTGGCAATTTCCTTGTATTCCAATTCTTCCAGATCCCGCAATATAACAGTTTCCCGCAGTTCCGGTGACAGCCGGGCCAAGGCGCCTTGCAATAGTTCGGATGCCTCACGGCCTGCAAGCAATCCATCGGCACGGTTGGAAGATGTCGGACGCTGTTCCAACATTGGCAACTGATCCTCAATGGAATCGGAGGCCCGGTCCATTTTAGTGCGTCGATAGTGATCAATCAACAAATTTCGCGTCAACCGGGACATCCATACAGTGAAGGAACCCTCCCCCGCGCGAAAAGACTTTAAAGTTTTGAAAATTCTGAGGAACACTTCCTGCGTCAGATCCTGCGCCTCGCTCTCCTTTCCAGTAAAGCGGTAGCAGATCCCAAAGACTCGCCGGGAATGAACTTTAACTAAGTCCTCCCAGCCGGTTTCGTCCCCGGATAGACAACGCTCCACCAGACTTTGATCAAGGTCGAAGCTATTTTCCAATCGCGCACCCCAGCCCGCCGGCGAAGATAGAACTTTTAAACCTAAGCCTACTGGCCAGGATCCGTTCTGAAATTCTCCGATTGTCGCAACCAATGCCATGAATTCCCTCACTCTGATGGCCCTCGGGAGAATGCTTCCCAGACGGCTTACACAACTTCTTACGAGGATCTGGCATAATAAGTTCGACTGATTACTTGGGAAATGTTAACTCCCGAAGAGCGCCGGAACTCACTATTCTAGCCTTATTGAACCCCCTGTGGGAGAGACTATTTCACGATTCATTTCCCGCAAATCACTGATCTGGCTCACTTTTGCTGTGATAGCAGCCTTTCTGCTACCAGTTCTACTGCGACGAATGGCTACTTTCGACTGGGCCATGTTCCGGGCCACTTTTTCCAGTGTGGATTGGCGTTGGATGATAGCCAGTTGGGTTTTGGCCCTTTCCACTTACGCGGGTCGCGTTCTGCGCTGGCAGGTAATGTTGGCCCCACAACGACCTAAATCAAAGTTTTGGGGTATTTTTGTAGCAACCGCTGTGGGTTTTACAGCCATAGTTTTGTTCGGCCGACCCGGCGAAATTGTCCGTCCCTACCTGATTGCCAAAAAGGAACAAGTATCCTTCTCCTCTCAAATGGCCGCCTGGTTCCTGGAACGGGTTTACGATCTGCTGATTGTCTTAGTCATCTTCGGGTTCGCCCTCGCATTTTTTGAGCCGCCGGA
>JANMWO010000037.1:0-14717 GCA_031394025.1 Acidobacteriota bacterium | reverse complement strand
CAAGCAACGGCACGTTATATTACGGCCGCGGCCGGGGAGGACAGATAACACGGTTTGGATGGCGAGATCGAACTGGAAAACAGCTCGGGACCATAGGCCAGCCAGTGGAAACACTGTTAGGCTTCAGGCTGTCCCCCGACGGCGGCCGGGTTGCCTACTCAACCCCGACTGGCGCTGGGTTGAACAATGTTTGGGTGCTGGATCTGGCGCGTGGCTTGAATACGCAGATTACTTTCAACCGCGGGCAACGACCGGCGTGGGCACCCGGCGGGCAACAGATTTACTATGCAAATTCACGAGGAATCTACCGGAAAGCAGCGGATGGATCGGGTGAAGAGGAGTTAATGGTGAACGGTAGAATCACAGATTGGCCCACCAGCGTGTCGCCGGACGGTGAGATTTTGTTGTATGGGATTAATGACATCATGGCCCTGCCGCTTACTGGCGATCGGAAACCAGAAGCGCTCCTGCAGACGAAGTACGCAGAGGGTCATGCCGTCTTCTCGCCAGACGGGCGTTGGCTGGCATACGTCTCGAACGAATCAGGAAGTATTGAAGTGTACGTGCAGGGGTTTCCCGAGAGCCGTGGAAAATGGCTGGTTTCGGCCGGGGGCGGGCAGTTTCCCCAATGGCGCGGAGATGGAAAAGAGCTGTATTGGATGAAGCCAGATGGCACGTTGATGGCGGCCAGCGTGGAGTTACAAGCTGCGGGTGTCAAGGTGGGTCCGGCTGCCAGCTTGTTCCGGATTCCTGGGGGAGACCCGTACTTCCAACCGGCGCGCGAGGGGCTTAAGTTCCTGGTGCAGGAGCCGGACGGCGTGCAGCAGGAATTTCCCATGGTTGTGGTGCAGAACTGGGCCGCGCGGCTGGCGAAGTGACATGAAGGTGCGCGACGTGCTGAAAATGCTCCGCAGCGATGGCTGGCAGTTGAAGAACCAGCAGGGAAGCCACCGGCAGTTCGCCCATCCAACCAAGCAGGGGAAGGTCACCGTGGCCGGTCATGAATCAGACGAAATGCCGCCGAAAACGATGAGGTCTATAATGAAACAGGCGGGTTTGCAATGAATCAATACGTTGTTCTTTTTGAGAAATCAAGTAATGGTTATGGTGCCTATGCGCCAGATCTGCCCGGCTGCGTTGCCACTGGCCGTACGTTGGTCGAAACCAGGCAACGCATGGCGCAAGCCATAGAAATGCATTTGGCCGCGATGCGTGAGGACGGCGATTCCATTCCTGAACCATCCTACTTTGAGTTAGTGGGCACAACCTAACTCCTGCGCAAATGACCCTCTCCACTCGGCCCAACGAAATCAAGGCTCGCGAAGCCCGGGCCGTTGCGTCGCTCAATCACCCAATATATGCGTAGTCCACGACAGCGGCTCCATCTACGGAACACGGATTACAAAAACGTGTGCCCTTCCAGTTGTGTCCCCAAAATTTGAAGAGAATGCCACGAACCGCCCATCGGGATTCTGAAATGTTTGGAGTGGCTGATAGAAAACGTTCGGGTCTCGAACGTTGTTCATTTGCGCTAACCGTCGGATAGTGCCCGAGCCATCCATTTTCAAATTTACGATTTCGCCTTGCAATGCGGCTGGTGCTGGCCCGCAACCTCCCACAGGACAGGCGAAGCTGAATGTCGCCTCGCCGATGCAGAGGTGTACGTGAAATTGAAAGAATCCAAAACAGGCATCCCGACCGGTACACCTCCAGGAACTTTCATTGATGCACTATTGAAGTCGCCAAAGTTGAGAATACGTACTTGTGAGGAGGACTGATATTGGGCGTTGACGGGTTGAGCCGCACCAATCTGCGTGTAATTTTGGGATCGGGAAATAGACGCAAAATCAAGAATATTTGTCGCGCCTAACTGTGTGCCTGACAGGACGACAGCAGCTAAAAAGCTTCTGAAACGCAATAGAACACTCCTAGTTATGAATACTACCACGGCTATGACTAAGGGGATTTCGGTTAGGCGCGATGGACTTACGTGTCAGTCCCAGGACTACGCACGAAAAATAGGTGTCTTTTATTGCCCACCCCTAAATACGCGCACGGGGTTGCCCCGCTCCAACTCCTGGTGCTTTCGCCAGCGCTCTCCCCGCGCACCTTCTTGACGCCCTGCATCGGATTGACTCAGTTTTTGCGCCAGTCTCGCTAACGCCAGTTTGCGGTTCCGATGTTGGGAGCGCTCCTCCGAGGCCACTGCTTGCAGCCCGGTCGGCAGGTGGGTTACGCGCACGGCCGATTCAGTGCGGTTGACATGTTGGCCGCCGGGCCCGCTGGCTCGCATCGTCTCCCACCCTACATCTTTGGCATGGAAGCGCGTCTCTTCGACGGGTTCCAAAACGTCCACTCCCACAAACCAGTTCTTGCGTTTACATTCTGGACGGAAAGGGCTGCGGGCGATCCACTGCACCACACCACACCAAGTCTTAAGGAACGGATCAATGGGGTTGGGGCTGGTGAGCGCGATTAAAGCTGATTGCGCTGTGCCAGCCATCGGCCCGGGTTCAAACTCTAGCGTTGAAGTGTTGCAGCCCGCCGCTGCAGCCTCGGCGTGGATACGCTCCAACACTTGAACTACAGCCCAGGCGCATTCCACCGGACCCTTACCTGCGGTGACTTGCAGCCAATGTTCCTGGCTCATCGGCGCACCTTGTAAGTAATCAGCGGCCGAAGCACGGCGATCACTTCGGCCAGCCCCGCCGTCACCAGATCCTCAATGACTGTGGTGATATTTTTGTAAGCCTGCGGCGCCTCTTCATAGAGCAGCGCTTTATCTTCGCAGATGACGTGGCTGCCAAGAGCAGTCCGGGTGAGCTCCTTAGCTGTGTAGCGCTTTTCCAGGCGTGCGCGGCTATCGGTACGGGACCATTTACGGCCAGCACCATGGGCCAACGAATAAGCGCTAAGTACGGTTGGATCCTTCGGTTGGACAAGGTAGCTGAACGCGCCTCGTGAACCGGGGATGACAACGGGGCCCATGGTTGATGGCGCAGCACCTTTGCGGTGAATGAATGCGTTGCGGCACTTGAATTCGCGCTGTTCCACCCAGTTGTGACAAACGTCAGCCAGGCGCGGACCATCGGTGTTGAGTCTGGCCATCATGCGATGTGCGATGAGTTCGCGATTGGCAATGGCCCAATGCATGGCGTGCCTGTGGCTATCTAAATAGGCGGTTGCTTCGGATGTAGCGGCGTTTAAGCCGATTGGACCATGAGCATCTAAATGCTCTCGAAGTATCGCTTCGCCGAAACCCCGGGAGCCACTATGAACGCAGAGATAAACTGCGGCGGGTGTGACCCCGAGCTGTTCTGCCAGCTCTGGATTTTCGATGGTTTCAATCGCTTGCAATTCCGCGAAATGGTTGCCACTGCCGATGGTGCCAAGGCTAAGGTCATACGCGGACGTTGGGATGGAAAGCGCGGCGAGGTAGGCACCGGGGTCGCCGTCCCAAGCATCATCCAGTTCGTGAAGACGGTTGGACCAGGTTTCAAGCTTGGGCTTTTTGGCGTTCAGTTCCGTCCGCCAAAGCGCGATGCCGCAACCGATGTCGTTACCGACAAGCGCGGGGTAAATCCAATCTTCCGAGACAAAGGCGGCACCGATCGGTGTGCCTTTGCCAGGGTGAAGATCGGGAAGACCGACGGCCAATTTTATGCCAGGGAGTTCGGCGGTTTTCTTTAGTTGTTCAATGGACGCGCCTTCGATCCAGGTCTTTTCTGAAGCGATGATGCGAACTTCGCCTCTTGTGTTGACGGGACGTGATTCGGCGGCCGCGTGGGCGGACGGATATTTTGCAAGCTGGTTGCTCACTGGGTTCCTTTTAGGTGTTATGGGTAGATAGACGGGTGATTAGCGCGCGAGAATATTTCGAGCGTTGGAATCGTTTCAGAATGTGGCGGGGTGACGAGTTATCAGATTAATCGAAAAGCGATCAAAGTGCAAGAGAATTCCGTAGCGGGGGTAGCGGGATGCTGGTGTGCAGACGAATCAGTGAAATCTGAGCGTAGTGGTACGTTGATCCGACCTGTGACCGCAGTGTTTGAGGTATTTCATCTCGTTCGTCTCCTGGCGGAAGGTAGAGAAATGCTCCAGTGCTCGACGAATCGCATGAATCCTTCAGCGTTGAAAGTGAATTGATTGTTAAACGCTATTTAGGAGTAAGCTTACATATGACTATTCTGAGCCATGTTTTCGGTAATATGACCGACTTACACCTTTCCATTCTTGAAAAAATTTTCAGGCCCGTCCTGGTCTATTTCGCCATTGTGATTATGCTGCGTGTCTTTGGGAAACGGCAACTGGCGCAGTTGAATCCATTTGATCTGACGGTGCTGCTTTGCCTTTCGAACACTTTGCAGAACGCAATCATAGGGGATGACAATTCTGTTTCCGGTGGAATCATCGGTGCGGTTTCGTTGCTGGCGATCAACTACGCGGTGGTTCGATTCTTCTTTGGGCATCGCAACCTGGATCAAATTGCAGCGGGTGAACCAACCGTGCTGATTGAGCATGGCAAGTTGGTGCAAGCGAATCTGGCGAAAGAGTTGATGACGGTAGGCGACCTGACAATCGCAGCGCATCGGCAAGGATTTCGTACTCTGGAAGAGCTTGACCGTTGTGTGCTGGAACCGGGTGGAGTGTTTAGTATGACTCCTAAAGAAGCGAAGGAGGAATCCAAGCACTATAAAGAAATCATTGGTCGTTTGGACACGCTGGCTGCTCAGGTGACGGCGTTGAATCAAAAGCTGGGGTCACGGTCTTAGTGCTTCCCAAGGAGTCGCAATGGATTTAACACGATACTGGCGCGCCCAACACAATGGCACCGACATTGAAGTTCAATGGACAGGATTTCGCTTCCACGAAGGCTGGACACTTCGGTTACTGGTCAATGGTAATTTGAAGGCAGAGCAAAAAGTCCGCCGCTATGTTAAAAATTTCGAGCTCAACGACGGTTCGATCACGATAAATTTCTGGGGCAAACTGTTCCGACATCGCTGCAAGATTTCAGCCGACGGAAAAGTTCTCACTGACAGCACACAACCTTGGAATGCGTTAGCTTTTTCCGTGATCCTCTTGATGCCGATGTGCATGTTTTGCCTGGGAGTCTTACTGGGTTGGCGGGCTCACCGCTGAGATCCTGGAACACGGCAAAATAAACAACATTTATTTTGTCCTCTTTTTTACAATACCATCCGGATTGAGAATAAATATCTAGGGACAACGGTAGCCGTCGGCAAGGCGAACACGCGCCGCTGGCTCCTTTGATAGACTCTTGCTATCAGCTTACATAGCGAGGACTGGAATCCATGAAATGGTTTTATGCCGAAGCGGGCCAACAACGGGGGCCTGTGGAGGACGAAGAGTTTCGTCAATTAACAGTATCAGGTGCTGTTCAACCAGATACTCTTGTCTGGCATGATGGCATGGCCAGTTGGCAACGATGGGACGCTGTCTCTGGAGCGCCGCCTGCCAGTCCGGTACCTGCCAGCCCGGTGCCTGTGAGTCCCCAACAACTCGACGTCGTGGCCCTTGTTGCGCCTGCGCAGCCTGCTGGTGATGCGAAATTCTGTTCGGTATGTGGAAGCGCGTTCAGTGCCGCTGCCCTTGTGCCTATTGGCGACCGACTGATCTGCATCAACTGCAAACCTGCTTTCCTGCAATCCTTACGGGAAGGCCGTCAGGGCATGTCCACCAATCAATACGGCGGCTTTTGGATCCGCTTTGCAGCACGCTTGATTGACGGCATTATAATGACAATTGTTTCCGGCATTTTTCAATTCGCTGGCCTTGCTGCCTTGGGAATTAATCTCGCCAATTTGGGTAAGAATCCCGGAGATGTAGGTTCCGTCTTCACCATATTCGCTGTTACTTCATTAATTGGCGTTGGCATTCAAATGGCTTACGAGGTTTACTTTCTGGTAACTCGCGGAGCAACGCCTGGCAAGATTCTACTCAATCTGAAAGTAGTTCGCTCCGATGGAGGACCACTCAGTGCGGGCCGGGCCGTTGGCCGGTTTTTTGGAAATATGTTAAGCAGCATGACACTTTCCATCGGCTACATCATCGCTGGTATTGACGATCAGAAACGGGCATTGCACGATCATCTTTGTGATACGCGCGTGATTCGGACTAACTAGGCAACCATGGGGCAAGTTCGTTGCGCCGCTTGCCAGTGGCCCGTTGAAGTCACCGCTTGGAACAACCCGCAAGGGGAGCACTGCAAGAGCTGTGGTCAATTGAATTACGTTTCTGTTTTTCCGGCCATCAATCGGGTCCATCTGGTAGTCGCTCCAGAAGCCATTCAGGAGCAAAGTGAAGCCAGTTGCTTTTATCATCCGCAGAGCCGTGCTGTGTTGCCTTGCGATGAATGCGGACGCTTTCTGTGCCATATATGTGATTGCGCCATGGAGGGTCGGCATCTTTGTCCTGGTTGCCTGAACAGTGCCGCTACAACAAAGAAGCTACTAGTATTTGACAACCGGCGCACCATGCATGATTCCATCGCACTGAGCCTAGCCACCTTACCCTTCTTCCTTTATCCAGCAACCGTATTTACTTTCATCACTGCGCCGCTGGCTGTTTATTACTCCTGTAAGCATTGGCGATCGCCACTGGGAATTCTTCCGCGTGGCAAGACGCGTTTTGTTCTGGCAATCTTATTTGGAGCAATCCAATCGGTGGGTTGGGGTGTCCTCGCCTGGATGCTATTTTTCTTACGGAGAGCTACGTAACCTTGGCTACACCAACTTACACTAAGCTCTCGCCCAAAAAGCGACATTGGTTTCAATACAGTCAACTATTGCTGGCTGAAGATCACCTGTTGATGCTGCAATCCAGCCGGTTCACCGAAGAATATACGCGCTATCGGTTGGAAGACATCGAAGCCATTATAGTTACTCAATTGGAACCAGATCCAATGCGTCAGATCACATTGGGCTTACTCACCATCAGCGCGTTTATCTGTGCATTAACTATTCCTGATTCCAGCTATTTGAAGGCATTTCTGGCTATCCCTGCAGGCTTGTTGGTGATGAGCGTAGTTGTGGACACGTTGCGCGGACCTAAGTGCCGTTGCCTATTGCGCACCGCCGTTAGTGAACACTTACTAAAACCAATCACGCGAGTTTCTACTGCTAACCGCGTGGTTACCGAACTGCATAGAGTCATCACCGCCACACAAGGATCACTGGATAGTGTGTCGGGCGACACGGCTGAAGCACAACAGGCAAGTTACCAGCCTCCAACTGCCAATAAGCTGAGTAAGTGGATCGGCTATCTTCTATTCAGTTGCTTCCTGCTGAATGCTGTTCTGCAGTTGGCTTCACTGAAATGGACCAACACTCAGTTAAGCACCATTTCGTTAAACGTCTTCCTGGCGGAAGTTATTTTTGCTATCTTGGCCTATCAGCGTCGACCACTCTTTGGCTATCTCAATCCCTTCTATTCCACTTGGTTGCCAGTGTTCTTCGTGCTGCTGGGAATTGAAACCGTGATTGTCATGGGATACTTTGGATACTATCTGAAGCTGCTTGCCGATGGGCCAAACTCCAAGGCGCTGCTTGAAACTGTTCGCAAGTGGCCCTATTTTATGGAATCCACCGTATTCTCTGTTGTATGGCGATTGCCCGCAGCCATGCTCACACTGATCCATTTGCGCAGCGACGATCCTGAGGACGGCTAATCTTGGCACTCTTTGAACAACGGTGCTTGTATCATTCCGGACGCGAGGCCGTAGCGCGCTGCCCTTCCTGCAAACATTTCTACTGTCGGGAATGCGTGGTGGAACACGACGGTCGCTTGACTTGCACGCGCTGCCTTGCCAGCTTATCCGATGTTACAAAGAATGCCCCTGGAAATCGTTGGGCACTTTGGTCCACTTACGCTGCCTGCGGATTTTTATTGTGCTGGATCGCCCACTATTATCTTGGATGGGCGCTGTCGCAAATTCCCACTTCGTTTCATTCGGGTGGCTTATGAATCCACGATCGGGCATTGAACTTCTGGAACGATCCGTTGATTTGCTAAGACAATCAGGCATATCTGGCATCGCCCTATATTGCGTGGGCGCGTTGCCTTGGGCTTGTGCGTTACTTTTTTACTTCGCCGACATGGCTTACAATTCCCGATCCGATCAGCATTTGCCAGAGTACTCCTTACTGCTGACTTTGCTATTTCTTTGGAAGAATGTCTGGCAGGCTATTTTCACTAACAAGCTGTATGATTCCCTCGCCGGGGAAGCACGTCCATGGATACGTTGGCGAATGATACGAATGATCCTGGTTACTATTGCCATTCAGCCGTTAGCACTGATTGCAATTCCTTTGGCGATGGTGGCAACATTGCCCTATCCTCAGGTGCTGGGCTTCTTCAAAAACCTGCAACTATTCTCTGCTTCCGATGTGCCCCAACCGGCGTCGCATTCCTGGCGTTTGTCGTTAGAAGGCAGCAGGCAAAGCTGGATCGCACTCAGCATCATCAGCCTGGCAGCACTGGTTGCCTTTTTGAACTTCGCCGTGTTTTTTGCAATGCTGCCCCAGTTTCTGAAAATGTTCTTCGGCATAGAAACAGAATTGTCTCGCTTAGGCTCACGCATTGTAAGTCCAGTTTTATTAGTTTCTGTAAGTCTGATTGTCTACTTAGTCTTTGACCCGCTGCTTGACGCCTTCTTCACACTTCGCTGTTTCTATAACCAAACAGTAGCAACTGGTGAAGATTTACGGATCGACTTCCGCCGTGCCGCAGCAATTCTGGCGATCCTTGCTGTCATTGCTACAGCGCTTCCGGCGCAGACTCAAATTCATACAACCGACAAATTAGATACGGCCATTGGCAAGGTCCTGGAGCGAGATGAATTCCTGTGGCGTGAGCCGAAAGAAGGGAAGCCGCCTGCCTGGTTGGAAGGTATTAACCGAGCGTGGAACAAGGCTGTGGATTGGGTAAGTGCGCTTCTTAAGAAGTTGTTTGACAAGGGTCCAGATAAATCTCCGCCTTCGATGGGTGCTGATCCAAATCGAAGTACGCTGGAACTGTTGCTATATATTTCCGCTGCAATATTCCTGCTAGCGTTGGGTGCCATTTTCTATTGGCAACGCACGGGCAGGATCAAGCCAGTTGTGGGTGCGGCTGTTTCAGCGGAAGCGCTGAAGGTTGATTTGAAGGACGAAACTGTCACTGCCGATCAATTGCCTGAAGAAGAATGGCTGGCCCTGGCCCAAGATGAGGCGGCAAAAGGGGAGTTCCGTCTGGCTACTCGGGCGCTGTATTTGGCTGGATTGAATCATCTGATGCATCGCGAATTGGTGTCCATAAGAAAGTGGAAATCCGGGCAGGAGTATTTAGGCGAGTTGGAACGAAGGGCAAGAACCTATCCACAAGTGCCGCTGGTGTTTTCGCAATCCCTTCAATTATTTGAAAAGGGATGGTACGGGAAACATTGCGTGGACGGTCAAACTTACACCCACTTACTGGGACAGATTGAAGAAATCAGGCGGTCTGCCAATGCGTAGTAAGTTGCTTGGTGGGGCACTGATCGTAAGCCTTGCCGGGTGTGTATTTCTGATGTTTCAGATACAACTGCTCACCAGTGGGACGGGGTCACTATATCCTGCTTACTCTTCACTGCGCAGCGACCCGTTGGGGACCAAGGCACTCTACGATGCGTTGAGCGAGACGGGTGAATACCAAGTTTCGCGATCATTCAAACCGCTGGAAAATAAACTGGGCACCAAAGCCACGGTGCTGTATCTTGGCATGCATCCTGAAATTTGGATGGGCGGCGAGTTAAAGCCCAGCACCTGGGAACGGATGACTTTGGAAGGTGCCCGTATGGTGATTGGATTCAGTACCTTCAACTCGGAAAAGAATTTGAAATATCCTCCCGGCTTTGCCTCGCGCTTGAAGATTCATTTGCGGCCTTTGCTTCAAAACAATATAACATCGGGGCTGGTGTTACGTATCGAAGACCCTGTGTGGACCTGCCTGCTCACTGAAAAAGCAGATTGCCTTGTTGCCGAACGAACTCTTGGAAATGGTTCCGTAGTGCTGATCACCAAGCCGATCATACTTTCCAATGAAGGACTACGCACAGCACGCGATTCCGAATTGCTGGCAAAGATCTTAGGAACATCGCCGGAAATCATTTTTGATGAAGAGAGCCTGGGCATTGCCGAAACAGGAAGCTTGATGGGGCTGCTGCGTCGATACCATCTGGCCCCTGCCTTGGGTGTGTTACTGGTATGGGCGGGACTGTTTATTTGGAGCGGATCCAGTTCACTGTTGCCGCACAAGCTTATCAATGCGACTGGACTTACAGGACGTTCTTCAGTGGTGGGACTTACTAACTTATTCCGCCGTTCCATCCCTGAAAAACAACTCATAGCTACTTGCTTTGCAGAATGGAAGAAATCGAAAACAGGATTGCCTGCGTATCAAGCCGCTCGCATGGCACGTGTAGAACAAGCTGCATCCAGTAACGGGAAACCGGTGGAAATGTATCAAACAATATCGCGAATCTTGCAGGAAAAATCATGACAGAACGACTCGAACAATTGCATCAGATACTGAATCAGGCTCGGGCCGAAGTGCGCCGGGTGATCATTGGGCAGGACGGCCCTATCGATCAGGCTCTGGTGGTTGTGCTCACCAATCAACATGGGTTATTGGAAGGCGTGCCAGGTGTTGCCAAAACTTTGCTGGCCAGAACGCTGGCTCGCGTATTGGGTTGCGACTTTGCCCGCATTCAATTCACGCCTGATCTAATGCCATCGGACATCACCGGTACCAACGTGTTCGACATGGAACGTCGCGACTTCAAGTTGATTGAAGGCCCTGTTTTCACAAGCTTTCTATTGGCTGACGAAATTAATCGCGCCCCGGCCAAGACGCAATCTGCACTGCTCGAAGCCATGCAGGAACGGTCGGTTACTATTGATCGAGTAACTCACAAACTGTCCAGTGATTTTACCGTATTTGCTACGCAAAACCCCATTGAATATGAAGGTACGTATCCTTTGCCGGAAGCGCAGAAAGATCGCTTTCTGCTGAAGATCAACATTGGATGGCCCGGTCGTGAAGCGGAGATGGAACTTGCTAATCGAATGTTGGGCGACTCATCCCCCGAACAAGTACTCACCCGCGGCGAGGTGAAGCCGGTGCTGGATGCGGGTCAACTTACAGCCGCCCGCACTGCTTTGAATGATGTTCAAATGCGACCCGAACTGGTGACTTACATTGTTGACTTAGTGCGTCGATCGCGAACTGAAGAAAGTTTACTGGTGGGAGCAGGTCCACGCGCCACACAGGCACTTCTATCTTCAAGTCGAGCTCATGCAGCGCTGGCAATGCGAGATTTCGTCACGCCTGATGACGTGAAGGCGATGGCTCCTGGGGTTCTTACGCATCGCTTCATCGTCAGGCCAGAGTATGAAATTGAAGGGATCACGGCGGCTGAAGTAGTTCGCCGATTGCTGGAAAGCGTTTCCGTTCCTTTATAACTTTATGGTGCCTTCTTCCAGATTACTGTGGTTCGTGGTACTGGTTCCATTTCCGGCGGCAGTTGCCAGCGCACTGATATCGGGAATGTCGTTGGTGGGTTGGTTGGTCATAACCGCGTGTGCAGCTATTGCAATATTGGACGCCTTGCTGGGGCGTGTTGCCTTGGATGGAATCAACCTGCCGACTGCTTCTGCTGCTGAGCCTGTGCGTATGTACAAAGGTCGAGAAGCCACATTTCGCATGTTACTCAATAATCAACCGAGTAAGTTGAAGCGTCTGCGCATCGCACTCGACTTTCCCGAAAGCTTTGAGCGAAAAGAGGACGAACAATTCATCCAATTGCCTGCTTTGCCAAGTTCCTATGCCATTGAATGGACACTTACTGCCCAACGCCGAGGGCGCTATCTTTTGGACCGTTGTTACCTGGAAACGGCTTCCCCCTTAGGACTTTGGAAGAAGCGAACTGAAAAGTCAATTCACCTTGAAATATTGGTTTACCCGAATCTACGCACGCCTGCTGGCCTTCTGGCACTACGCAAAGGTTTGGCAGGGGTGCATGCGCAGCGTCAGGTGGGGCAGGGTCGTGAATTTGAAAAGCTGCGCGAATACGCCCCAGGGGACGCTTACGATCAGATACATTGGAAGGCCACCGCCCGTCGCGCCAAACCAGTTACTAAGATTTATCAAGTGGAGCGGACACAGGAAATCTATGTCATCATTGATTCCTCGCGACTTAGTCAGCGTCCCATTGACGGTGAATCGGTGTTGGAACATTACATTACCGCTGGCTTACTGTTGGGCGCTGCTGCGGAAAGCAATGGCGACCTTTTTGGCTTAGCTGCATTCAGCGATAAGATTCACGGTTTCGTCCGTGCGCGCAATGGCAAAGCGCACTATGCCGCTTGTCGTGACGCGATTTATCAGATTCATCCCAGCCTGGTGTCCCCAGATTTTGAGGAGATGGCCACCTTTCTGCGCATGCGTCTAAGACGACGCGCGATGCTAATTTTCCTTACGCAGTTGGATGATCCGGTGATTGCTGAATCCTTTGCGCGAGCCACGCGAATGCTGGGAAAACAGCATTTAATTCTGGCGGGCGTGCTGTCACCACTGTCACTCAGTCCGCTGTTTTCTCGGGACGATGTCGCAACGGTGGACGATGTTTATGCACGGTTGGCCAGCCATACGGCTTGGCGAGGGTTGGAACAAACGCAAATCGAGTTGCGACGCCAAGGAGTTCGATTGACTCTGCTTGAACCGGGCACGGCGGTTGAGCAACTGGTGAAACTCTACGGCAATGCCAAGCAGAGGCAATTGTTATGATCATCGACTTAGCGCGCTTTGTGCAGGCTGGTCGTCCTCACTGGGAATCGCTTGAGCAGATGCTGACGCGTCTTGAAAATGATCCGCAGCAGCAAATGCTTGTTGCTGATTCGATTCGTTTTCATTCCTTATATCAAAGAGCCGCCGCCGACTTGGCCCGCATGGAACCATTTGCTTCTGATTCTGACCTTCGATCTTACTTGGAGAACTTAGTAAGTCGAGCTTATGGAGAAATGCAGGAACGCACCAGTCGAGGTCGATTCCGGCCATGGCATTGGTTGGCAGTTACTCTGCCAGTTACATTTCGCAGACGGCTGACTGCGTTTCAACTGGCTGTGTTACTCACTTTGGCAGGGTGCGCATTTGGAGCACTTGCGGTTTCAATGGATAAAGAAGCGAAGGCTGTAGTTTTACCGTTTGCTCACTTACAAGGCACACCCGCTGAACGAGTTGCTCAGGAAGAAAGTGGTCGCAGTAAAGATCTGGAAGGCAAGAAAGGAAACTTTGCTGCCCAGTTAATGCAGAACAACATCCGGGTCAGCATAACCGCCATGGCCCTCGGTATGACTTACGGAATTGGCACCATCATTGTGCTTTTTTATAACGGCGTGGTGCTGGGTGCCGTGGCTTACGATTACATTTCCAACGGATTCAGCACGTTTTTATTTGCCTGGTTACTGCCCCATGGGGCGACGGAAATCCCCGCTATTCTGCTAGGCGGACAAGCTGGTCTACTCATCGCCCATGCGCTGATCGGTTGGGGTAGCCGCGACAATCGTCGGGAACGAATGCGGGCGGTGGCTCCAGATATTGTAACCATCATCAGCGGTGCGGCTCTGTTGTTGGTTTGGGCCGGAATAGTGGAATCGTTCTTCTCGCAGTATCATGCGCCTGTGTTGCCTTACTCGGTAAAGATCGGATTCGGGATGTTGGAATTGATCCTGCTTACTTTGTATTTGACCTTCGCCGGAAGAGGGCAGGAATAACTGTGACCACTTACGAAGGCAGCATTCTCACCATTCAAACGCCAGAAGGCGTCACCTTTCGTCTGCCACTGGCCAGTCCGGTGACGCGCATGTTGGCCTGCTGCTTAGACCTGTTGATTTCCGGTGGCATCGCCGCAATGATCACTCAATTTTTGGCGCCGTTGGCACCAATTTCCATGGATTATTATGCGGCCATCACCGCACTGATTTACTTTGCGGTGAACTTACTCTATTCGATGGTGACGGAGATAGTTTGGCGAGGGCAGACTCCCGGTAAGCGCATCCTGAAGCTGCGAGTGGTGGATTCCCAGGGGCTGCGGCTGGATGCCAGCCAGTTGATCATTCGCAACTTACTACGCCCGGCCGACATGCTGCCAGTGTTCTACCTGCTGGGTGGCATAGTTTCCATTTGCCAGCGCTTTGGGCAGCGTCTGGGCGATATTGCTGCTGGAACTGTTGTGATTCGTGTGTTGGACCACAAGCAGCCTTCGCTGGACAATGTTTTCGACAGAAGGTTCAATTCGCTGGCCGAACATGGCCATTTAGCAGCAAGACTACGGCAAAAAGTGACCCCGCATCTAGCCTCGCTCACTTTGGAAGCGCTGTTGCGGAGGGACGCTTTGGAACCGCAAGCTCGATTGGAACTGTTTGGCGAGTTAGCCGGATATTTCAAGAGCCAAGTGCCATTTCCACCAGAGGCTGTGGAACAGTTGGCGGATGAACAGTATGTGCGAAATGTGGCAGAAATCCTGTTCCGGAGGTAATGCAGGGGACTTTTGTTGTAGCTGGCGTGTTATCAGCGTGCATCGGCGTCTATCAGCGGCCCTGATTAATGGCCGGTAGAGTAGGAGGGGACCAAAGTGCCCCTCCCCTCGTCGAACCGGACGTGCAGATTTCCCGCATCCG
>JANMWO010000645.1:0-4805 GCA_031394025.1 Acidobacteriota bacterium | reverse complement strand
TGCTCGCTTCGTTCGAGACGAGCTAAACAAAATCTGTTTTCCATCTGGCGCAAAACGTGGCGAGATGTTGTCCGTTCCTGGCGTCGTCAAGCAACTCAGTCCCGAACCATCCGTGCGAACTCGTTGAATTTGCCGACCAGTTTCCTGCGAAGAAATCGTCAGCCATTCGGTTCCATCAGGCGACCAATCCCAAATCGCTTCGCTGGCCGGCAAACGAATTGCCTGCACGGCTTTCGTTTTCACATCGACCAGCAAATTCGTTCGATGCGCCGAATCGCCGTGCCCGAATACCAATCGCTCGCCATCTGGCGACCAGCCGCCAAGGCTCGACTCAGCCCATTTGCGCCATTGATACGGAGGCAGATAGCCTGCACCGCTACCGTGAATCGTTGTGCCTGTTTGAGTAGGCCAAACTGCTTTTTCGGCTCAAAAGCTTTGCATAATTCATTGATCACCGCTTTTCCATTGATGGTGTACTGAACGATGACCCCTCGTGTAGTGGCGTCAATTGGCTCGAATGCCTCCGACGCCGTCTTGAAGGCCTGGCGCAAATAAATGGGCGGTGCAGTGGATCGTTCTTTTACGGCGAAGGTGTTTTCAGCCATCATATTGAGTAAGTTATCGATTCGCTCTGCCTCTTTCGGCCCGACGGGATAATCCATATCCTTACGGCGGTCAAAGAAGTAATATCGGAAATATTGCTCAATTAGTTCAGGGTTCGACAGATCGACCGTACTTTTTTCTCCGTTACTTCGATTTTCGTCGAGCACACGCTGGGCCGATTCTTGCGCCTTTCTAATATCTACGAGGGCCTTCGGCACGTCTCCTTTGAGATTGACAATGTGAACCGTTCCGGTGGCCGCCTCCCCGTGCCGATTACATCTGCCGACGGTTTGAGCTATGGAATCCAGGCCAGCCAAAGCTCGAATTGCCGAACCAAAACTGATGTCGACCCCTGCTTCGATCAACTGCGTGCTAACGCAAATGACTGGTCGCCTATCGTCAAGATGCTTTTTGATTTCGGCAAGAATGTCCAATCGATGAGCAGGGCACATTCCAGTACTCAAGTGAAATACAGGGAAGTCGGACGTTGCCGTTTTGCAGACATTGAAAATTGAGAGTGCCTCACGCTTTGTATTCACCACAACAAGGCAACTGCCAGCTCTTGTCGTTTCGGCCATAGCAAGCTCTGCCACCTCAGCATGTTCCCAGCTTCCAGGTTTGCGTCCGTCAATGATTTCATTGCGTCGAAGTTCTGTGAACAGCTTCGGGACATTTTGCATGAGTTCCGCATTCTCACTCAATTTCATCGCCCCTTTAATGGGATCAACCTGATGAAGTAAAGGTGGCGTCGCGGTGCAGAGCACCACTGTGCTGCCGCATTGTTCAACAAGAAAGTTTTGGGCGTTGTTGAAAAGATGGACGCAGCGAATAGGAAGGGTCTGAATTTCATCGAATATGATTACGGCATTTGCCATCTGGTGCATTCGCCGAACTGCACGAGTGCCAGAGCCAAATAAAGCTTCGAGCACCTGCACCGCCGTAGTGAATACAACAGGAGCATCCCAGTTCTCGGATAGAACGTCCCTTCTCCATGTTTCTTTCAGGGTCTGCACCAGCGGCGTCAGGTTTGAGTGATGCTCCAACACGACACTGGCAAATTCAGTCCCTGCTGGCTCCAAAATGCCTCTTACCACAGCGGCATTCTGATCAATGATCGAGGTGTAGGGGCTGACATAAATGACTCGATCCATATTCCATTTCGCAGCATGATTTAGCGCAAATCGAAGACTTGCAAGGGTCTTGCCTCCACCGGTGGGAACGGTTAAAGTGTAAGTGCCTTTCTGACGTGCGGAGGAAGAAACACAGGACGCTGAGACCTGCATGCGAAGCCCGTCAACTATGGACTCATTTGGGAATAACTTTAAGTGCTGTTCCAGAAGATCGGACAAGACCGACCATTCTACATATTTGCCGTTTTTGCGGAAGGAGGCTTCGACTGGTTTCGCGGAATCCCCGGAATTAGTTCGGTCAGCGTCAATCAAGCAACTAAAGAGAAATCGAGTCAGCAGTCCTACCTTGAATCTACGAATCATCTCGCTCGAATCTTCTTTGCAAATCCTCTTGATGATATCTGCCAGCTCTGTAATGAGATTCGGGTCTTTTAGGTGTTTCGCGTTCAGATTGAGAACGTCTGGTTCCGCATTGGCCCAGGCTTCTTCAATATGTGACTTTGCTTCAGCAGTTGCCATCCTTCGCGAGAAGTTGTCTGTGCCGTCTGGAGAAATACAGTCAATCAGGCCGGAATGATGGGACGCGATACAAAGCGCCAGGATTTCGCCAACAACTCCATCTACTGTTCCCGTATCCTTAAGTTTGCTCCATATTGTCTGCGCCCCGGCTGTGGAATGGTCAACGGTTCCACGTTCTGCCTTCTTTTGCTCGATATCGTCGCACAGCATCATGCGTTCCAAATATTGTTGAAACCCGCTTGAATACTTACCAATATCATGCAACAGACCGATTGCCTGACCAGCAGCACCGATTCCAATTTTGTCTCCATGTCTGCGTGTCGCTTCCGAGACGGACTGCAAGTGATCGCGGAGCAGTTGGTCAGGGCGGGCCAGGAATACACCAGCTTGTGTTGTAGAATTATCAATCATGACTTCGGTATCATATACCAACTAAGGCCACATTTCCGAAAACTTCAGAATTATCCTATAAACGCACTTTTAATTGATCCATTGCCGATATCCTGACCACACCCCTCCCTAAACGCAGAAAAGCCAGCCTTGCGGCTGGACGCCTTCCGTAAGTTGCTTCCTTGATTTCAACAGACTGCTCCTTTCGTGCGCGTTCCCCCGAAACGTCAACTGCGCCCAAATGGATTTTATTCACTGCTCCAGCAATGGAAGTTGGGCTTCTGCAACCAAACCGGCTCTCACGGTATTCAATTCCACATAGCGAATCACATCCCCTAATCGGCTGGGCTGAATCGGGCAGGAATAGTAACGGGATTGCCAAATGTGCCCGTTTCCGTCTTCCAGCGCATTTCGATATTGCGCATACCGCATATGCACTACACGTAACATCTTTGCCAGCCCAACATCTGTGTCCGGTTGTAAAACCAGATGCACATGATTCGTCATGAGGCAGTAGCCTAATACCCCGACTTGATGGAATTCTGAGTAACGCTTGACCAGCCCGAGGTAGACCTCTCGGTCCGCTGGTGTGAAGAAGACATCTCGTCGCGCATTACCGCGCTGGGTTACGTGGTGCGGACACTGAGGAACAACCACTCGAGCGAATCCAGGCATTATTTTATATGTGCGGAAACAGTGGTGAACTTCTCAATAAATGTGAGAAATATCCGTCTGTCCCGGAAAGTCCCCCATCCGTGACACTCCGATGAGAGCAGCATTGATGACGTAAGATGTGTGCATGGGTCTTAGAGGACTATTTCTTAGCGTTGTCCTGACTGCCGTATTCGGTTCCTGCGGCACCGCTGCTGAGAAGCAACGGGATTGGCAGACAGGTACAGTTCTGGATTCGCAGCGATCTCGGTATTTTTCCGGAACTGTGGGTAACGCCAGCACCACTGGAACTTCCCAGACAAGCGGCAACTCCGGGACGTACCAGGGGAATACTAATTCATCTCAAACCGCCGTCTACAGAGTCTTTGAGACCTTCCTGATAGAGGGAGAGACCTATGCATATTTGGCTCAAGAGCGGCTGCGCTGGCGGTGGTCCAAACCAGCTAACGTTACGGTCAACGCTCCGGTTAAGTATGTCGTCGAAAAACGCAAACTTTTTGTGATGGACGATGATGGCAAAGAGCATGAGATGGAGATCGTGAAAAAGATCTTGCGTCAGCCCACAAAACCCTGACACCTCCTACGCTCAGGCATCAACAGGAAGGTATCAGGTATTGTAGGCCATGATCGAGGTAAGGAATTTCACCAAGGGGAAATGCGGGGGAAATGCGGAACAGACGGATATTTCCCACATTCAATCCAAAACTGGCCAAACTTGCAACTAAGAGTATATCCCCCTTTTCCACTATAAATTAGCAAAAACCGCCCATCGACACGAAGCAGCTACTACCGCTGAAACAAGTGTGAACTTACGCGGGATAGATTCGTCAGCTTTGCTAATATTAAGACCAGGAGTCCTTCCAGTGCGGTCTATTCTGCTATTTGTCCTCTGTTCGCTACTACTCTCAGCCGAAGATTTTAAGGGCTACATTTCCGACGCAGCTTGCGGCTGGAACAATGCTCGACCCGGCAAGGAAGCCAAAGAATGTGCGCAAAAGTGCGTCAAAGGCGGTTGGGACCCAGTGTTTGTCCGCGACGGCGATATGAATACTTACAAAGCCAACGACAAAGCAAAAGTAATGGATTTCGTCGGTGAGCGCGTAATCATTACCGGGAAAATTAAGGCTGGTGTGGTGACCGTTGAAAAGATCAAAAAGTTCAGCGGCAACTAATTTCCGGAAACACGAAGCTTACTCCACCAACACACAAACATCCGGCAACCACGCCGCTAGTGCCCTCGCCAGTGTCTCCAGATAGGCGTCCGTTACCTGACGATATCCGCGAAGCCCGCGATCTGTACGGCACATCATCCGGCCAAAAATGATGCTGCGGTTGCGCTTCCCACTCTCGTAAAATCGCCTTGGCAATTTGCACACCAGACGCTTCATCCTGAATTCCGAAGTGAGTGGGTTTGCCCTCCAATGTCATGCAGTTTCTTGGAAATCGGAATGAAAACTTCGCTCGCAAGCGAGCGGGCAGGCGGAATCGCCT
>JANMWO010000611.1:0-1574 GCA_031394025.1 Acidobacteriota bacterium | reverse complement strand
GCGGGACTGAAGCCAACTTGCAGCAAGGTGCGCAGCAAGGTCATGCGCGCCGGATCACGACGCTGCGCCTCACCCCAGGCCAGCCCGTCCAGTTGTTGTTCGATGTCGCTGCGCATCGCTGCGATTTCACTGATGATGGTTTGCACCATTGAATCAGCCAGCACCGGCGCAGCCGCAGTTGGCGTACGCGCGTCTTCGACCGTGACAGGGGCCGCGGGCGGCACATGGCGCTGCTCGGCGGCGGGGATGTCTTGCGCCGCCATCGCCATGATTTCGACGCCGCCCTCGACGCTGCGGTTCGACAGCACGGCAGCATCGGGGCCAAGGATGCGCTTGACTTCAAGCAGCGCTTCGCGCGAGGATTTGCCGAAGATTTTGCGAATATTCATGCCCCACTCCCTATGACCATTGCCACGCGAATTTTTCTCGAATCGGGTATTTCAGCGTGCGACAGCACGCGCAACTGGGGCACCGTACGCCGCAGGAATTGCGACAACTGCGCTCTCAATGCGGCCGGCACCAGCATCACCGGCGGCAATCCCAACTGTTCCTGATGCTCGGTCGCGTTGGCGGTTTCGCGCATCAGCGTATCGGCCAATCCCGGCTCGATCCCGGCGTTGCCGCTGCTGTCGGATTGCAGGGCCTGGAGCAACACCCGTTCCAGCGCGGGATTGAGCGCCAGCACCTGCAACTCGGTGACGGACGGAAAAAGTTGCTGGGTGATGGCGCGGCCAAGCGCGACGCGCACCGTGGAGGTCAGTGTTTGCGCATCCTGCGATTGCACCGCGTGATCGGCCAGCGTTTCGATGATGGAGCGCATGTCGCGGATGTGCACTGCTTCGTCGAGCAGGTTGTGCAACACCTTTTGCAGCGTCGACAACGAGATGAGTTTCGGCACCACGTCTTCCACCAGCTTGGGCGCGGATTTGGCGAGATGATCAAGCAGTTGTTGCACTTCGCTGCGCCCCAGCAACTCCGCCGCGTGGGTCTGGATCAAATGATTGAGATGAGTTGCCACCACGGTACTGGCATCGGCCACGGTGTAGCCAAGGCTCTGCGCCTGGTCGCGCAGATTCACGTCGATCCATAGGGCAGGCAGGCCGAAGGCCGGATCCTGCGTGGTGATCCCCGGCAATGTGCCGAGTACGCGCCCCGGATTGATCGCCAGCAACATCCCCGGTTGCGCCTCGCCAGTGCCGATTTCGACGCCCTTGAGGGTGATGCGGTAAGCGTTCGGCTTGAGTTCGAGATTGTCGCGGATGTGCACCGGCGAGGGCAGAAAGCCGATCTCGTGGGCGAACTTCTTGCGAATGCCCATGATGCGCTTGAGCAATTCACCCTGCTGCGATTTGTCGACCATCTGGATCAGCCGATAACCGACTTCCAGCCCCAGCACATCGACCGGCATCACGTCGTCCCAACTCGCCTCCTGTGATTCGATGGCGGTGACCTCGGCTGTCGGCAGTGCCGCTGCTTGGGTTTCGCCGGCACCAGTCCGCAGCATCCACGCCGAACCCCACAGCACTGACGCCAGCAACAGGAATGCGAAATGCGGCATGCCGGGAATCAGGCCC
>JANMWO010000509.1:0-3555 GCA_031394025.1 Acidobacteriota bacterium | reverse complement strand
GAAGCAGACCGCAGCCTTTCAAGACCCACCCAGCAGACTTTGCGCGGCATTGATGTTCCTAAAGAAGCGTCCATTCTGCAATTGATCAATGCCTTTCGCGTTCGTGGACATCTGATTGCGGACCTGAATCCACTGGGCGTTGAACCTAGCTACCATCCGGAATTGGACCCTGCAAGTTATGGCTTAACTATTTGGGATTTAGACCGCGAGTTCATCACCGGCAGTTTGGGTTCAGACATCGGCGAAGGGGCGGCCCACATGGTGGCTACGCTTCGTCAGATTCTGGAAACGCTGCGTCAAACGTATTGTTCCAAGCTTGGTGTGGAGTTCATGCACATTCAGCATCCAGCAGAAAAAGCCTGGCTGCAGAAACGCATGGAACTGGAATCGAACAATTGGAAATTATCCAAAGAAACCAAAATTCGCATTCTGGAACGTGTGATTGAAGCCGAGGCTTTTGAAAATTTTCTGCATACCCGCTTTATGGGTCACAAACGTTTCTCGCTGGAGGGCGGTGAAGCGGTGATGGCTATTCTGGATGAATTAATTGACCGCGCAGCCAACGGCGGAGCGCATGAAGTGGTGATTGGAATGGCCCATCGTGGGCGTTTGAATATTTTGTGCAACACCATTGGTAAATCGTTCGCCCAAGTGTTCAGTGAATTTGAAGGCAACATGGATCCTGATTCCACCCAGGGCTCCGGTGACGTGAAATATCACTTGGGTGCCAGTGGCGTTCGCCGATCTACCGGTGGTCGTGAAGTGGTGGTTTCCGTGGCTCCCAACCCAAGTCACCTGGAAGCTGCTGATCCGGTTGTTGAAGGGATTGTCCGGCCTAAACAAGACCGGCTTGGGGATACCGAACGGATCCGTGTCATCCCGCTACTGCTGCATGGCGATGCGGCATTCATCGGTCAGGGCGTGGTAGCGGAAACGTTCAATCTTTCGCAATTGGAAGGCTACGCCACCGGCGGAACGCTGCACCTTGTGATTAATAATCAAATCGGTTTCACCACCAATCCCACAGACAGCCGTTCCGGAACTTATTGCACAGACATGGCCCGCATGGTGCAGGCTCCGGTATTTCACGTCAACGGGGACGATCCCGAAGCCTGTGTCCGGGCAGCGCAACTGGCTCTGGATTACCGCCAGCAGTTCAAGAAAGACGTTGTCATCGATATGTTTTGCTACCGCAAGTATGGGCACAACGAAGGTGATGATCCGTCCTACACGCAACCGCTTCTGTACGGCAAGATCAAAACTCATCCCAGCGTGGGCACCATTTATGCTGACCGTTTGCAGCGTGAAAAGACGCTGACTGCGGATGAAGTGGATCGCATTAAGAAGTCTTACCTGCATCGACTTTCCGAGTCATTCGATTCCGATAAGTTAGACGGTTCCAAGTACGAGTTCCAGGAACTATCGCTGGATCTGCCGTTTCAGAAAGTGACCATTCCCACTGCCACGGATCGACCGATGATTGAACAAGTGGTCCATGGAATGACCTCATTTCCTGACGATTTCTCAGTTCATCCTAAATTGCAAGGCTTCTTAGACAAGCGCAAACAAGTGCTGGAAGGGTCGCCAATGGATTGGGCCATGGCAGAATCGCTGGCCTTCGGAACATTGGTGATGGAAGGCACGCCAGTTCGACTCAGTGGGCAGGATTCCGGTCGCGGTACGTTCAGCCAAAGGCATCTTACTTACTTCGATCATCAGACGGGTGAAAAGTTTATTCCCATGCAGCATCTGACACCGAATCAGGCTCACTTCAATGTTTGGGATTCCTCTCTTTCCGAATTTGCTGTGCTGGGTTTTGAATTTGGCTATAGTGTGGCCGACCCTTTAACGCTCACCATGTGGGAAGCCCAGTTCGGAGATTTTGCCAACGGGGCCCAGGTGATGATTGACCAATTCATCGCCACTTGCGAACAGAAATGGGGTCAGCCCAGTGGACTGGTTATGTTATTGCCCCACGGGCAGGAAGGCCAAGGTCCAGAGCATTCCAGTGGACGCATTGAACGCTTCCTAACCCTTTGCGCGGAAAATAATATGCAGGTGTGCAACCCCACTACTCCGGCGCAGTACTTCCATTTGTTGCGTCGTCAGATGCATGGTGGAGCAGATCGGCGGGGCACACGCAAACCGCTGATCGTGTTCACGCCCAAGAGTCTGCTGCGACATCCGAAAGCTGTTTCCACGATTGAAGATTTAACCAGCGGCGGATTCCGTGAAGTGATTGGCGATCAAAGTTTGACCGATGCCGGTCGCATCACTCGCGTCATTTTGACTAGCGGCAAAATCTACTATGAGCTGCTGGCCGCGCGCGAAGCACGCAATGCCCACAACGTGGCGATTGTCCGATTAGAACAATACTATCCGTTCCCCAAAGCGGAGTTGAAAGATGTGCTGATGCGCTATCCTGTCACCGCCGATATTTGTTGGGTGCAGGAAGAGCCGCGCAACATGGGGGCCTGGGCTCATGTTCGGGATCGTCTGGCATCTGTGTTGGATGAGAGCCGCCGTATGTTGGGCTACATTGGACGCATGAATTCCGCCAGCCCCGCTCCAGGTTCCATGAAGCTGCATCAGGAACAGCAGGCAGAAATCATTAATCTGGTTTTTGCGGAAGAACTGAAACCTATGCGTCGTCGCATTCTCACCCGCAAGAAGGGATAAACTGCAAGGATGCATCTTGTATCTCGCAGTTTTTTCGCAACACTACTTTTTCTGATTCCTGCTTTTGTAAGTGCCAAGAGCCCCTTTGAGGGACGTTGGAATTTTAACGTCGGGAACCGGGCCAATTGGCTGGGGATATCGGAAAAGAATGGCACCATGGACGTATGGTTTCAGCCAACGGGAGGCAACGTTTATCAGGTTAAGGAATTCAGAACTGACGGATCAAAATTGATTTTGACCCTGACGAAAACTCTGACCTGGGAACTGGAAACGTCGGGCGATACGATGAACGTAGTGCAAAAGCGTGGCGACGCAGTGACAAAGCTTGCTGGTGTTCGCGCTCCTGAATTGAAACGCAGTGAACCGAAGGCATGGTCTGCTCCCGAAGCTTTATTCAACGGCAAGGATCTTACAGGCTGGGAAGCCATGGGCGCCGATAGCCACTGGACAGTGAAGGATAAACTGCTCACCAATCTGGAGCACGGTGCCAACTTAAAGACTACTCGTAAATTCGATGACTTCAAAGTGCACTTTGAAGCCAACTGTCCAGACCACGCCAATAGTGGCTTCTATCTGCGTGGCCGCTACGAAATCCAATTAGAATATGAACCGCTTTCCAGCAATCCTCCAGAGCGACGCATTGGTTCCGTTTACGGTCGCATCACCCCTAAGGTAGACCTGCCCCGTAAGCCAGGTGAGTGGGATATTTTTGATGTTACTCTGGTCGGCCGCACACTTACAGTGGTGCGCAATGGAGTAACTACAATTGACCATCAGGAGATTGAAGGAATCACTGGCGGTGCCCTGGATGCCAATGAGGCCGAGCCAGGACCTTTCTATATTCAAGGCGACCACACGGGTGGCCTGAAGTTTCGG
>JANMWO010000499.1:0-4216 GCA_031394025.1 Acidobacteriota bacterium | reverse complement strand
CGGTCCGACCAACAAATCAGTTTTGGACAAATTGCATCTGGGTCCCCGCAAGCTCGATCAAATCACCGTTCTTCAGCGATACAGGCTCAGTCCCGATCGGTGATCCGTTGAGGGAAGGATTGCCAGCACCCTCAACGTGGTGAACGACAAAACCATGTTGCCGCTTGGTAATGGCCGCAACCGCAACTCCGGGTTTACCAATGGTTGTCACGACCTTGGTTAACGGCACTTCGCGCCCTGAAGCAGCGCCCGAAAGGACCTTGATCGATGCCTGAGATGTTGAAGAAGCCAACGGAGCCGGTGCGCGTGGCGCCAGCCCGCCCGGTCCGGATGGCTGCACGACCGGAGGTGGAGGTGATGCCAGACCTCCCGGACCCGACTTCACCATCATGGTTTTCTCAAAGCCGTCACCGGCAACTTCATTCACGAACTTGATTTTGTACTTCCCAACCTCAACCGTGTCCCCATTGTGAAGTTGCTGTTTCTTGGCCGCCTTGCCGTTTACATAGGTACCGTTCGTGCTGTTCAAGTCCTCAATAAACACTTCATTGCCGGTCATCTGAAAAACAGCATGTTCTCCGCTGATGGCCAAATTGTCGATAACGACGTCGTTGTATGGTCGACGGCCCAAAGTCGTCCTGTCTTTCGTCAACTGGACTTCCTTGATAACGACACCATCGATCGATACGATCATTTTCGGCATGACCGACTCCTATTCCTGTGACTGGTTTTCAAGATACTCATGAGCTTACTATTTTCCCAATAATCTGGAGATCAACCCGCGCTTCTCTGAAGCCGCATCAACCTGAACCAACACCACTGAAATGTTGTCCCGCCCGCCGTGCCCATTGGCGGCAGCGACCAGGCCGTCCGCTTTGTCTTCCATGGATATGGGACCCCCTAGGATACTTGCAATTTCGGTATCGTCAACCATGTCGGAAAGCCCGTCGGAACACATCAGATAACAATCGCCGGCTTCGACTTCATGCTCATTAAGTTCAAGCATGACTGCATCCTCAACCCCGAGCGCGCGCGTGACCAGATTCTTGATGGATGAACTTGCGGCCTGCTCCTGCGTGATCAGACCGGCATCAATTTGCTCCTGTAGCAAGGAGTGGTCCCTGGTAATCTGAGACAGTTCACCATTGCGCAGGCGATAACACCGGGAGTCCCCGATGTGCCCCAAAACCAGCCGGGCACCATGAAAAACGCCCACCACCAGCGTAGTACCCATACCCGAATATTGGGGATTGGAGTCCGACGCATTGAAAATTGAACGGTTGGCGTTGTCGACACAGATTTCCAGCGCGCGGCGTATCTCTCTGATCTTGGCATGCCTGCCCGCCTCCGACAACCAGCGGGCCATCTCCGATTTGATGAAGGCAGTAGCCATACCGCTGGCGATTTCCCCTGCGTTGTACCCCCCCATTCCATCAGCCAGAACACATAGCTGGGTCATATCATCAACAGCCAAGGCATCTTCGTTGTTCTCCCTGGCGCGACCCGGATCGGTTCTCGTATAAAACGTGTAGTTCATTATTTGACGGAGCTAGATCTCAACATCCGGGGTCGAAGTCGTTACCGGGGCCGTCCGACCCGAAAGGTTTGTTTGATGCACGGCCGTTTTTTCGAAATCCTGGCTCGGCTTGTCAGCCACATTTGCCTGGTGAATGGCCGTTTTCTCGAAATCAACCGGCACAACCGCTGCATTCGCAAAAATCGCTGTCTTTTCGTGACTGGCAACGACGGGCACTGCCACTGAACCAAAAGCCGGGGTCATCACAGTGGTGGCGACAACCCCACCGGACATTTCGGCCATCACGGAACGCAGGTCTACGGCAAACTGGTCGCCATCCTGGTATCGCGTCTCAGGGCGTTTGCTGACTGAAAGCGCAACGAGGTTGGCGAGACTCTCTGGAAACTCCTTGCGGATAATACGAATATCAGGCGCTTCTTCGTTCGCGATTTTGTACATCAACTCGGCCATCGACTCGCCCCTGAATGGCAACACGCCGGTAAGCATCTGAAACAACATGACCCCCAAGGAATAAAGGTCGGACCGGCCATCCACCTTCTTGCCCGCCAATTGTTCAGGCGACATGAAGCTAGGCGTACCAAGCACCAAGCCGGTTTTTGTCTTGCTCGAATCGGTGATCCGGGCAATGCCAAAGTCCGTAACTTTTACCGTATCACTGTCAATTTCGTACATGATATTGGCGGGCTTGATGTCCCGGTGCACCACGTTTTGTTTGTGTGCATAAGCTAGCGCCTCAGCAACACGGGCCACGATGGACAGCACTTTTGGAGCCGGCAGCAAATTGCCATCTTTGCAGAAATCCAGCAGATCCTTGCCTTTTAGGAATTCCATGGCGATATACGCCAAATCGTGTTCTTCGCCGGCATCGAAGATAGTGACAATATTTTGATGCTGCAATCGCCCTGCCGTTTCAGCTTCGCGGAAGAACCGTTCGCGCGCATCGACCAACTCATCACCGGAAAATTCCTGGCTCAAAGCCATCGTCTTGATCGCAACAACCCGGCCAATTTTCGGATCTTTACCCAAGTAGACTACACCCATCGCACCCTTGCCAAGCTCCTTGTCAACCTGATAACGGCCAAGCATCGGCTTCTCCACCGAGCCCCCGTCGAGCAGCATGGTCCCGCCTGGATGCGCGCCACCGCCACCCAACATCACCGTTTCGGAAAGATTCTTCGCCCGATTCAGCTTTGACTGCAGGTCTTTGTAGTCCTTATCGTAGGTCGCCATATGCTGGTATACGGCCTCGGCTTTATTGAACTGGCGTTTACGTTCAAAATCCAGCGCCAGGTTGTACAAGTTGCCCATCACTGCATCGCCCATCGGGACGCGGCGGAAGCGGTCGAAAGCCATATCGAGCTGACCCTGGCCTTGCAGTGCCAAGCCCATCATGCGGTTAGTTTCAGCGGACTCTTCATCGGATTTGAGCTTACCTGCCTCTGTCACCAGGAATCGTTTGGTCGTCAATGCCAAGTGCCCGATGGCCAACAAGACTGCCGGTAGAACCAGCCTCAACCAGGTTGCCCCCCCCGAGAGAAGACCAAATTCAGTACCCAACAACGCCACAAAGAACATCAGTGTTACAACTGCCGCAGTGCCGGCCGACAAACGGGGAAGCAGCGCTATGACGTATGCGGCCACCAGCAGGAACACAGCCAGGGTGGCCCACACTCCCCAGCCGGGCTGAACAATGAAATGCTCACTCAAAATGCTGGAAGTTATGTGGGCAATCGTTTCCGCCGGGGACAACCCGGCGTAGCCTGGCACCGGGAACTGGACACCGACCCCGGCGGCGGTCGCTCCAATGACAACTATCTTGTCAGCGTATTTTGACGCGGGAATCTTCCCGGTCAAAACATCATAAAAAGAGTCAATTGCAAAAGCGGGCCGGCCATCACGGCCTTTGTAAAACTGCGGCAACATCAATGCGGACTCATCAGTTTTGACGCGTAATTTGCCAATCTGCACCGACTCGCCGACATTGAGCTTAACGTCACTTGATGCCAGATTAAGACTCTTCAGCGCAGCAAGAAGCGCCATCGAAGGCACGGCATTGCCGTAGTAATTGACCAATAACGGCTCCTGCCGTACAGCGCCATCCACGTCCGTGAACTGGTTCAAGTGCCCAATGCCCGCCGCCGCCATGCCAATCACCTCGATCGGCTGCTGCCCGCTGACGGCGGGGATGGAAAACCCGCTCTTTTCGGTTATGGCACTCATAAGCGCATAGGCCGGCAGCGGCTTGTCCGGATTGCCCTGGGGCTCCCCAAGCGAAAAGACCGAAGGGACAATCACATTGCCAGCGTTTTTCATACTGGCGGCAAGGACCGCATCGGTGTCCAGCGCCAATTCAGCCTCTGCGATGACTTTGTTTAACTCCGCATTGCTCGCCGACTGGTCGCTGCCGGCGTCGCCTGGTCGTAACAGCCCCCTCATCTTTCGGATGAAACTCAACCCGCGGTCCACCTGAGGTTCAATAAAAAATACAGTGTGGACGATGACCTTGGCTTTCGCCGCCGCAAGTTGGTCGATCAATTTCGCGTGGATATCACGTGACCATGGCCAGCGCCCAATATTGGCAATGCTCTGGTCATCAATGGCAATAATTGCGATGCGATCCGACGGTTGGCGTGAGGTACTGGTACTCGCAAAGTCGTAAAACCGGCGCTCGAAGGTTCC
>JANMWO010000475.1:0-1570 GCA_031394025.1 Acidobacteriota bacterium | reverse complement strand
GACTACCGGTCCGGCCACCACCACGGTTCGACCCACCCCATGCGTTACATCGATGCCCACATGCATTTCTGGGAACAGGCCGTGCTCGCGACCTCAACCTGGCTGCATGAGGTGCCCACCATCGCGCACCGGCACGCCCCCGAGACGATCCGCACCGAGGCGGGCGCGGATTTTCCGGAAAAAAACGTCTTCGTCGAATGCGGCGCCCCGTGGCTCGACGAGGTGCAGTGGGTCGGGCAACTCGCGGTCCGCGAACCGCGCCTCGCCGGCATCGTCGCCAAGATCGCCATCAATGAGGGTGCGCAGACCAGCGCCGCCATCGCCGAACTGCGCCGGCACCGGCTCGTCCGCGGCGTGCGCCATCTTTTCGAGCACGCACCACTCGACTATTGCTCGCGGCCGGAATTCATCGCCGGGGTGCGGGAACTGGCCCGCGCCGGACTGAGCTTCGACATCTGCTGCAAACACCCGCAACTGCCCGCCGTCATCGAATTGGTGAGGCAGTGCCCGCAGGTGAGCTTCATCCTCGACCACGGCGGTAAGCCGGGCATTCGCTCCGGCCTGCTCGATCCCTGGCGCGAACACCTCCGCACGCTCGCGGCGCTACCCAACATCGTCTGCAAGCTCTCCGGCCTCGTCACCGAAGCCGACCACGCGCACTGGACGCCGGAGCAGCTCCAACCCTACGTCACCCACCTGCTGGAAACCTTTAGCCCCTCGCGCCTGCTCTTCGGCGGCGACTGGCCCGTGGCCAAGCTGGCCTGCAGCTACCCGCGCTGGCTGGACCTCGCCCGGCAGTTCACAGCCCACCTCACCAAGGCGGAGCAGGCGGCCATCTTCCACGACAATGCAGTCCAAATCTACCGGATCTAGGTATGATTGCAAAAACCGACACACCCCGTCGCTCCGCGCCACCCCTCTCCAGCGGGGACCCAAACCAGTTGTCACCGAAAATCCCCTCAAGAGAGGGGTGCCCGCAGGGCGGGGGGTGTCAGAATAAACATTTTCGCGGCAAAATCCCTGCACCACATTTTGCCAAAACACTCTAATCCGCAGCCCGTCGCCTTTTGACTCTCAGCTCTCAACCCTCAACTTCTCTGCCCCCCCTCCCCTCACGTCCCTTCGGCTCGACCGGCGAAATCCTGCCCACCTTAGCCATGGGCGGCGGCTTCGTGCGTTTCGCCGGGTTCGACCGCTCCGTCGCAACCGTGCAACGCGCCTTGGACCTCGGCATCCGGTATTTCGACACCTCCGTCA
This sequence comes from Acidobacteriota bacterium, assembly GCA_031394025.1. GTDB lineage: Bacteria > Acidobacteriota > Terriglobia > Bryobacterales > Bryobacteraceae > JANXSF01. The sequence continues at coordinate 313 of JANMWO010000475.1, read as the reverse complement.
TGTATCGCTCGGGCGCGTCGCAGGCCATTCTCGGCGAGGCGTTGGCTGACCCGATCCGGCCGCATTTCCTCGCCACCAAGATCGGCTACTTCCGCGAGGCACGTCACTTTCGCTCCGTCGAGGCGATGCACGTGCAGTTGCGTGAGAATCTCCGCCTGCTGCGCCGCGATGCGGTGGACCTGCTGCAAGTTCACGAGGCGGACTGGGACAACTGGTGGAGCGACCGGCCTGACGTCGGCCATTGCCGGCTCTTCGACCTCGAAGACAGCTTCGATTTCGCCCATGCCCCCGTCATTCAGTTCCTGCGAGAAGC
>JANMWO010000430.1:0-26409 GCA_031394025.1 Acidobacteriota bacterium | reverse complement strand
CACACCTTCGAGTGCTTGGAGAAACTACCCGACCTAGCTATTCGTACTGCACTCGATCCATCGCCAGAAATTCGTGAATATGCGGATGTTCGGCGAATTCCAGGCCTACCACTGGGCCGAAGTAGATCACGGCCCCTTCATGCAGGAACACGACGTTATCGGCCACCCGGCGCATTAATTCCAAGTCGTGAGTGACGACCACGGACGTCAGCCGAAGTTGCTGCTTTAGCTTCAGCATCAGTGAACCAAGATGGTCGCTCATAATTGGATCCACCATGGTGGTTGGTTCGTCGTAAAGAATGCATTCGGGCTGTGCTGCCAATGCCCGGGCAATGGCCACGGCTCGGCGATGACCAGTCGATAAATCTGTTGGATAGTCATCGGCACGGTCTTCCAGATCCACCAGCCCCAGCAGGCCTTTCACAATTTCTTCGCGATTTTCGGCATCGTAATCTTCCCGAAGCTCCAGCGAAAAGGCGATATTTTCGGCCACAGTCAAAGAATCGAACAAGGCCCCGGATTGGAAAACCATGGTCACTTTCTTGCGCAGACGACGAAGTTCCGCTTCTCCAAAATCGGTGATGTTTTCATGGGAAACAATCACCTGCCCGGAATCGGGTTTAAGGAAACCCATAATGTGCCCCAACGACACGCTTTTACCAACTCCGCTTTGCCCAATGATGGCAACTGTTTCACCGGCATCCACCCAAAAATTGGAATCGACTAAAACGGGCTTATCAAACGTCTTATAAACGTGGCGAAATTCAATGTAGTGGGGAAATTGATCAATCATGATGTCTAAATGGGCTTCGCCGCCCAATCCGCAGGGCTATTAAGGTTTTGAAAACAAATAACTTGGTCAACTTCAAACAACTCTACCCGCAACCCTTCCAACGCTTGCCGAACCTTACGAACGCCACTTGCCAACGCATGGTCCACTGTCCCCAGGCAGCGTCGATGATAGGCCGCGCACAGCGGTTGACCGGCGGGCATCAGGCAATCCGCTCCGCTAAGTTTTGCATCTTCCAGCAACCGTTTCAGCAATTCCGGGTTCAAATAGGGCATGTCGCAGGCCACAATCAGGTTCCAATCCGACTCCGTAGCCGCCAGCGCCGCGCGAATTCCACCCAATGGACCCAAACCCGGCTGCTGGTCTTCAATGACCGGAAAACCCAGGTGGCCGTACTTTGCCAGCGAGCCCACCAAAGTCACTTGGCCAGTTACAGGAACCATAAGGTTGGCCACATGCACAACCATCGGTTGACCTTGCCAATCCAGCAGTGCCTTATCCGTTCCCATGCGCGAACTGGCACCCCCGGCAAGCACGAATCCAGCTTGGCTCATTTCAAAATTGTAGCATCCGAATTTGCGCTTTCCTCAACAGTCTCAATCCTTTGGAAAAGGGGTGTATAATCAGTGCGAGTAGCTTTTCTAAACATTTTCATGCGTTTCTGTTCCTTTTTTCTGATCAGCGGGATCACCGTAGCCTCGGCTGCCTCACTTCCGGCTGCTCAATTGAAAAGGAAGCCGGCAGTGGTGGCCACCATTGGCACAGTTACCAGAACCGATAACAACACCGGGCGCATTGTCCGCAGCGTGGTGATTGAGCCCAGGCAGATTGCTCCGCGGGTGATTGAATCGTTTTCCACTGTGGAATTGAAGCCTGTTTCGCAAACAGTGATTGGCGATTTAGTAGATAAAGCTTCGTCCGAACATGGGGTTGATCCCTTGCTGGTGGCGGCCATTATTCATGTGGAAAGTGGTTTCAATCCCAATGCACTATCCCCAAAAGGTGCCGAAGGGTTAATGCAACTGATGCCGGAAACGGGACGCCGTTGGGGTGCGCACAACGCTTTCAACCCAGAGGAAAACATCCGCGCCGGGGTCCGCTATTTTAAGTATCTGCAGGACATGTTCAAGGATGATCGGCTGGCATTGGCTGCTTACAATGCGGGCGAAAATGCGGTGCAACGATATGGATGGATTCCCCCGTATCAGGAAACAGTGGAATATGTGTATCGGGTTGGAAGAAAGTACGGGGAAAATCGTCGAGCCGCCTCAGTGTTGGCCAAAACCATGCCTTTGAAATCCAAAGTGGAAGTGGCTGCCGCAGACATCGCCTCGGCTGAAAATCCTCAGAAGGAAGTTCTGCCCAGCTATCGACCTGTGGAATATTATGTAGATAGCGAAGGAAAGTTGTTCTTGAAGACGAGGTAATTTTTGTCAGCAGGCTTACCCCATTCCGGCAAATTCCCTTGCAGCCTGTTGTACCTTTCTATACTTGTGTTCGCCGAACTTAGGGCGGCCGAAAAATCGCCCATTACTCTGAACAATATCAGCGTTCAAACGCAGGACAACACAACACGGGTAACCGTTGAACTATCGGGTAAGTTCACTTTCGATACCGATAAGATCGGCAACCCGGATCGCCTTTTCTTCGACTTTTCTGCGACCAAGCCCAAGTCTGATACCAAATCCGTAATTGCCGTCCGCAATGGTCATTTGAAGCAGATTCGCGTAGGGGAATCGAAGCCGAAAGTTACCAGAGTAGTGCTTGATTTGGAAAGGGAAACCGCTTTTACCACTTCTGTTCTGCAAAACCCTCACCGCCTGATCATTGATATTCGTCGTGCTGGAATGGTTGAAACGGCTACCATGCGCGCTTCCACTATCCCCGATCCGGAACTTTCCTCGCCTGCTCCGGCACTTGCCGTAAAGTCGAAACGAATGATCCGACCGTTGGTGCCTCCGCCTGCTTTTTACGAGCGTCGCGTGCCACAAAAACGGTTCGTGGCAGTGATCAACCCACCAAGCTTTTCCATTAGCAGTATCGTGATCCCGGAATTTGACTGGCATAAGCAACACCTGATTCCGGCGACGGCCAAACTCCCCGCATATCGACTGGCGACAAAAACCGTCGCGAAAACTTTGGCAACACCCAAGGTTCCTGAAATCCGCGATTCGACGCCGCGCCCTCAGTCCGCCACTAGCGCTGCGCCACGTGTCGCAATCGCTGCAAAACTCTCCACCACCGGACCCGATTCCCTGACTCGCGCACTGGGCTTGAAGATCGGTCGCATCGTGATTGATCCAGGTCACGGTGGGCACGATCAAGGTTCCAGCGGTCCTACCGGGTTGCTTGAAAAAGAATTGGTGCTGGACATCTCCACGCGTTTGGGCGCAATGATTGAAGAACAATTGGGCAGCGAAGTGGTTTTTACGCGCTCTGATGATCGATTTATTCCGCTGGAAGAGCGCCCGCGCATTGCCAATCAGGTAAAGGCAGATTTGTTCTTGTCCATCCACGCCAACTCTTCTGTGTATCGGGCAGCGACGGGTGTGGAAACGTATTACCTCAGCTTCACCACCTCCAAGCAGGCATTGGAAGTAGCCGCCAGGGAAAATGCATCCAGCCAACATCGAGTTTCCGAATTGAAGGATTTGCTACAAAAAATCGCGTTGAAAGACAAGGTGGATGAATCCCGGGAGTTTGCATCGCGGCTTTTGACGCCACTCTCCAAAGCCACCAGTGCAACTTCAGCCGCCAGCAATCGGGGAGTGAAGAAGGCTCCATTTATTGTCCTGATTGGAGCCAATATGCCCAGTGTGCTGGCCGAAATTGGATTTGTAAGTAATCCAAGAGATGAGCAACTGATGAAGAAGCCTGAGCAGCGTCAGAAAATTGCTGAAGCGCTGATGCGCGGCCTTATGCAGTATGCCGAATCCTTGAGCCATTTTCAACTTGCCAGACGCGCTGCTGACGATGAATAGCGTGTGCGTTTCTTAGTGAGCTGTTCCCACCGGTTCATCTTGCGTATTGTTGGTTGGAAGCAAGAACTCCACCCGATTTCGACCGCTATTTTTAGCCTTGTATAACGCCTCATCGGCAGTTTGTACCAACACCTCTGGCAGGTACCCTGGCATCCAACTGGTTGCACCAAAACTTGCCGTCACCGTCAATTCCGTGTTGTTGTAACTCACTGGGGTTTCCCCAATTAAACGGCGGAATCGTTCTGCTTGTTTCACCGTGTTGACGGAATCGCATCCGGGCAGAATGATCAGGAATTCTTCGCCACCGTAACGCCCAATGGCATCGTAGGGACGCATGCTTTCCTGAAAACGGCGCGCCAATTCCTGCAATACTGCATCGCCAGCGGCGTGTCCGGCAGTGTCGTTGATCAGCTTAAAACGGTCAATATCAAGGATTAGGAGTCCACAAGGGGTGTGTTCACGGCTGGAACGGGCCATTTCAGCGCATAGTCTTTCTAAAATCATGCCCCGATTCTTCAACCCGGTTAACGAATCGTGCGTCGCCCGAATTCTCAGCGCTTCCCTGGTTTTCAGCAGTTCATCCTGCAATTCTACAATGCGTCGGCCAGCCCGCAGGCGTACTTGCAGTTCCTGCTGATCGAATGGCTTGGCCAGGTAATCGTCGGCACCAGAAGTCATCCCTTCAATCAGATCTTCTTTCAAACCGCGCGAGGTAAGCAGCAGAATGTAGGAATAGGGTTCCCGGTTTCTGGCACGCACTAACCGGCAAACTTCAGGTCCCGTATGGCCTGGCATCATCCAGTCCAGAATCGCCAATCGAGGCGAATCGGGCTGTTGAAGAATTTCCCACGCCTGTTCCCCATCGCAAGTGGAAATAACCTCGTAACCCCATTTGGTCAGAGTCGATTCCAATACGTGACGTGATGCCGGACTGTCATCAGCAATCAATACCTTCATATGTTCCTCAAGCTGGCTGCAGTTAGAGAATCAAGAATCGGAACATGGCTCAAATGATTAAACGTATTTCTCATGCTAGTTCCACCCTTGGTTGGCTTATCGACTACGAACATCAAGACTCCAGGAAAAATAATGGTAGTGTGGTGGCGCGGATTTTCTTCTTCACTTATCCTACTTCTTTTGCCTGTACCTTATCGCTAACCTCTTCCCTTCCAACCCGCAACTCTACAATTAGGTGCGCGACATTCGAAACCCGCGAAGGTAATGAAATATTGCAAACACCGCTCCCTCGCGGTCACGGCTGGGATTGGCGCACCACTACAATTCGTTTCGAACATTTTATGGATACCGTTCGGCTAATCTTAAAAGAAGCACCATGCGAATCCTGATTCTGGCCTGTCTCATCGCCAACCTAACTCCAGCCGCCGTTCGTCTCTATTCCACGCCGCAAAAATTCCGGACGTTCTACACCAAAGATTCGCCAGACGTGCCCGCTGCGCTGAAAGCTCTGCCCACCTCATCGACGCCCAGCACTACAGCAGACGATGGAGTCACTTGGAACGGCACCGGCAAAGGCCTCACCCGCACTTCTCTCAAAGAAATTCCCTCACGACGCATGCAATTCTTTTCCGGCAAACGCTACTTGCCCGATGACAAAGTGGAAGCCATCCTTGCCCATAAGAATGGAGCTTGGGTTCGTACCGCAACAGGCGTCGCCCACATTGAATTCCGATCACTTACCTTGGCGCAAAAGGCGGCTCTGTTTGAACAACGGATCGCCGCACGCCACAATCGCCATGGTCTGGTTGCCGATTCCCACCTGTCCACCCCCGGCGATCTTTCCACCAGTCAAACCGTCCCCACTGATAACGACGGCTTGTGGACTTCCATCTACTCCACCGCCGCCTGCTTCCGTTACGCCGTTGAACCCACACCTGCCAATCTGGACCGGGCTCGCCAGGCAACTGACGCCATTCTGTTTCTGGAGCAAGTCACCAACAGACCGGGCTTCCCTGCCCGATCCTTTGTCACTGCAAATGAAAAGCCTTCTTCCGATGGCATGTGGCACTGGACTGCCGACGGTAAATATCGGTTCAAAGGGGATACTTCTTCCGACGAATTAGTGGGCCACTTCTTTGCCTTTGCTGTTGCTTGGGATCTGCTTCCCGACCCAGCCCTGAAGGCACGCATCGCCGCCACTACTTCGAGAATCATGGATCACATTTTGGATCATGATCTGGCGATGACCGACGTCACCGGGTTCCCTACGTTTTGGGGTCGCTGGTCAGAAGATTACTTTGCCTCCATTCGCGGTCGAAGTGATTCGCCACTAAACGCTGCGGAAATTCTCAGTTTTCTGAAAGCGGCCCACCACATCACCGGCAATCCCCGTTATCAGAGGGAATATAATCGGCTGGCACTTGGGCGCGGTTACGCAGCGTTAGCGGGAAAGGTAATTGAACTGCGGGAGGAGCTGAATTATTCCGATGAGGAGTTGGCTTTTCTTCCGCTGTACTTATTGTTCCGCTACGAAAAAGATCCCAAGCTGCTGGCACTGTATCGAACTGCACTCGATGGCTGGTGGCAGAATGCCCAGCGCGAAGCAAACCCCTTATGGACAATGATTTTTATGTTGGGCCGCCCTGGCGCAAAGCACAATCTGAACGCAGCTGTGGAAACGCTCTACCGCATGCCCATCGATATGATCACCTGGAATGTGACCAACTCCCAACGCGAAGACGTTCCCCTCGCCAAAGAGATCGACCGCCATCAGCACCCCCAATCCACGCGATTGCTGCCGCCCGATGAGCGTCCGGTGATGCGCTGGAACGCGAATCCATTTCAAGTGGACGGTGGCAACAATGGGTCCAGTGAAAATGACGGGGCGCATTTTTTGCTGCCCTATTGGCTGGGACGTTATCACAAACTGCTGATTGGAGAATAAGAGCTCCCATCAGCGCGGTATCATTAAATCAGAGACACGCCTTTTCTATGGATATGAACAATTCTGTATTAGTTCCGATGGTGGTTGAGCAGACTTCGCGGGGGGAACGTGCTTACGATATCTACTCGCGATTGCTGAAAGAAAACATCATCTTTCTTGGAACGCCCATTGACGACAATGTCGCCAATCTGATCATTGCGCAGTTGCTATTTTTAGCCGCCGAGGATCCAGAACGCGACATTTCGCTTTACATCAACTCGCCGGGTGGTTCCATCACCGCCGGCCTAGCCATCCTCGACACCATGCGATTGGTGGAACCCGACATCGTAACCTATTGCGTTGGCCAAGCTGCTTCCATGGCCGCTGTTCTGCTGGCCTGTGGAGCCAAGGGAAAGCGTTACAGCTTACCCAATAGCCGCATTCTGATTCACCAGCCCTCAATGAGCGGACTGGCTGGACAGGCAACCGACATCGACATTTATGCCAGAGAAATCTTGCGCATGCGCGAATCGCTGAATGCCATCCTGGCTGATGCTTGTAGCCAACCAACAGAACGTATTGCTCGTGACGTGGATCGTGATTACATCATGAGTCCGCAACAGGCGCTGGAATATGGCATGTTGGATAAGATCATTTCTCACCGCGGCGAGAAGAAATCCTAGCTTCATTCAGTGGGACAGGCTTCGCTGCCCAATGCCACTTAGTTTTCCCGCATCCCTGATGGGATAACCTGTGGCTCCCTGGCCTAAAGTGTTGTTATCGGCGTGCCACAGCGGCCAATAATATTGGCCGCTGATGGATGCTGATGCACGCTGATACCACAATTGCGGTAAAACTAAGTGGCATTGGCCAGCGCTGCCTGTCCTTTATTACAAACTGAAAAGGACAAGCCGGGAGTCATGTCCCAACACTCCCAACTAAAAGCTTTCGTCTAACCAGAAGTGCTCGCTCAAATACTTCTCTGCACCGTCGCACAGGATGGTTACCAGCACACCGGACTTGCCCTGATCCACCAACCGCTGCCCGATGAGTCGCGTTGCATGTACATTTGCTCCAGCGGAAATGCCCACCAGAATGCCTTCCTCACGTGCCAGACGCTTCACCATTTTGTAGGCATCTTCGGTTTCAATCCAAAGATTTTCATCAGCGAGAGACGGGTCATAAATCGGCGGCACAATTGCCGTGGGCATGTGTTTCAAACCTTCCAGACCATGGAATCCGGAAGTAGGTTGCGCGGAAATGCAATGCACATGCGGAAGGCTGTCATTCAATCTACGTGTGACGCCCACAAAGGTTCCGCTGGTGCCCAAGGCTGCAATAAAATGCGTGATGCGCTCTTCAGTCTGGGCCATGATCTCCAGACCTGTGCCGTCGTAATGTGCCTGCCAGTTCGCTGGATTTCCATATTGATCGGGGTAAAAATAACGATCCGGGTCAGCCGCTACAATTTTCTGAACAGCTCGAATGGCACCGTCCGAACCTTCGCCTCCAGGCGTCAACACCAACTCCGCACCGTAAGCCTTCAGAATCTGCTTCCGTTCTGGAGAAGCGTTTTCTGGCAGGCATAACTTCACCTGATACCCTTTGGCTGCGGCGATCATCGCATAAGCAATCCCGGTATTCCCGCTGGTTGCATCGATAATAACTTTCCCCGGAGTAAGCAGCCCTTTGCGCTCACCATCCAGAATCATATTCAATGCTGGACGATCTTTGACCGACCCGCCAGGGTTGAAATATTCCGCCTTGGCATAAATCTCAATTCCCGGCAAATCCTCCGCCAATCGTTCCAACTTCAGCATGGGCGTGTTGCCGATGGAGGCAAGCAGAGACCCGGCTGCAGGTGTGGCTCGAAGTTTTGTAATGACGGGAGGCATAGGCTTTATTGTAGGAATGGTGTGCATGTCAGTCAACAATAGGATGTATAGGACTAAGATGCAAAAAACGGGAGCAAGGACTCAAACCAGTCACTTGAAATGAATCCGCTACTTCCAGGCACCTTGCTTTGCCACCTCAGCTTTGATGGCGTCAACGTCCAGTTTATTGATGTATCGTTTCAAGTTTTGCCAAATGGGATGAAATCCATAGCCCCCATTTACCATCTCGTCAATCGCCTGGGCTTTGGTCCATCCTTCAATCGCAATCCGGTAAATAGCCATCATAGACCCAGTACGATCTGACCCATGTTGGCAATGTACTAGCACTGGCTGCAATGCCGGAGTGGTGGCAATGCGCAGAAACTTGACCACATCTTTGTCTTCAGGATGCCAGGTCCTGAACCGAATATGTTCCAGGTGCAATGCGGAGAGTTTAGGAATTAGGGGAGTGTCATCGTCAAAAGCTCGTAACGACAAAATAGTCTTAATCGGAAGGTCCTCGCTTCCCAGACTCAATCGTTTATTTAAAAATACAAATCCATCTTTCGACGGCTGGGCAGAGCGATAGAGCGATGAGTTGACGCGATAAAAATTGAGCAGTCCCGGGCTTCCCGCAACCGGCGTAGCCCATTGCGATGGCCTTGGTTTATTCGCGGCTTGCGTAGTTGAGCTTCCGCACAACACAGTCAGCAAACAAATAAATAGGATCACTGATTGCTATCTTAGCGTGCTAGGCAATCTGATGCGAAACTGGAATCCCTCGAAGATCGTTTCTGGGCATAATCAACCAGGCGAAGAAATAGAAGAAGAAGGGAAGCCCAGTGCAAAACGTCGCCACTACGAAAAGCATCCGGAACAAAGTGACGTCCATCGCCAAATAGTTAGCAAATCCGGCACAAACGCCGCCGATTTTCTTTTGGAACATATCCCGTTCCAAGGGCCGTGGGGGGACCTGATAACTAGCCGAAGTCGCCGATACCGGCTTGCCACATTGGGCGCAAAAACGATCCTGATCCAGCATGCGGTTGCCGCAAGTTGTGCAGTACATAAAAGCTCCTTAACAGGTGTTGTATCCAGTCTTACGTTGGAAGTCAGCAAAACGTTCAAAAAAGTTACAAATAGGCACGGGGTTGGGGAATCAAACATCCGATAGATGGGATGTCTACGTTAGGATAGGCATGTGAGGAACGAAAGATAGCTATGTTGATTCGAATTCCAAAAGGCTGGGAAATTCCAGAACGGGAGGCCACCCCGGAAGGTGTCTATTGCAATCGTCGCGACATTTTGAAAGCCGCCGGTTTGCTGGCAGCCTCGCCCATTGCCGCCCTTGCTGCCCCGGCAAATCTATACCCGGCAAAGGTGAACAACCAATACCACCTGGACGTGCCTGTGACCGAAGAATGGGCCGCCACCAGTTACAACAATTACTATGAATTTCACCCCACCGATAAACAAGCGGTGAAGGATCGCGTTGGTAAATTTGTGACCGAGCCCTGGTCCGTCGCCATTGGCGGCCTGGCCGACAAACCGGGCACTTGGGACATGGACAAAATCCTTAATACTTTCCCTCTTGAAGAGCGTCTCTATCGCTTCCGATGCGTGGAGCGTTGGGCCATGGCTGTGCCGTGGACCGGCTTCCCTTTAGCAAGCCTGCTCAAAGCGGTGGATCCAAAATCAACGGCCAAATTCGTCCGCTTTGAAACCGTCAATCGACCCGACCAAATGCCCGGCATGCGCGAAGCTCCCTACCCTTATCCCTACTTTGAAGGTCTGCGCATGGATGAAGCCATGCACCCCCTGACCATGGTGGTCACAGGACTTTACGGCAAGAAACTGCCCAAGCAAAACGGTGCACCCATTCGCATTATCGTCCCGTGGAAGTATGGCTATAAAAGCATTAAGTCAATCGTCAAAATTGACTTAGTCGCTAAGCAGCCGGGAACGTTTTGGAACAAGATCAACTCGTCAGAATACGGATTTTATTCCAACATCAACCCCAAAAAGCCGCACCCGCGTTGGTCGCAAGCCATTGAACAGGTGATCCCCAATATGGATCGCCGCCCAACCTTGATTTACAACGGCTACGGGGATTGGGTGGCAGGCTTGTATAACGGCAAGGAAGATTGAACCTAGGATTCAGATTGCGCGGCGAAGCATTGCCTGGCAATCTCCCAGTCTTCTTCTGACCGCACTACCATCACCTGTGGCTTGGTTCCTGTTTGGGAAATCACTTGGTCCATGGGCTTGTTTTGGTTCACTGGTCCATCCAAGGCTACGCCCAGAAACGCTAACTTTTTAGAAACGGCAGCTCTCACTTCCGGCGAATTCTCGCCAATCCCCGCCGTGAAAACCAGAGCATCCAGGCCCCCCATTGCAGGAATTAAACCAGCCGCAAAGCGCGCGATGCTGGCTGTGTAAATGTCAAATGCTAATCGCGCTGGTTCACTGCCGCCTTGCATTGCCGCCAACAGTTCCCGCATGTCGCCCGATATTCCAGAGATCCCTTTCAAGCCTGAATCCTGGTTCAATTCGGCTTCCAACATATCCGCCGAATAGCCATATTGGCGCACTAAGTGAATCAAAATTCCCGGATCTACAGATCCGCTACGTGTCCCCATCACTAAGCCGTCCAGTGGCGTAAAACCCATGGTCGTTGCCACGGAAACCCCGTCAACAACTGCGGCCAAGGAACAACCGTTGCCTAAGTGCGCCGTCACAATCCGCGACTCTGCCAGTTCCCCACCCAGTAACTTTGCCGCGTGATGTGAAACATACTGATGGCTGATTCCATGAAATCCATACCGTCTAATGCCACGTTCCAACCAGTGCGACGGACCCGCATAGACATAAGCTTCCGGCGCTAACGTGGTATGAAATGCCGTGTCAAAAACTCCATACTGCGGAACCTTGGGACCCAACATTCGTTCCATCTCATCCACAATTTCCAACTGCATGGGATTGTGGGATGGCGCAAATGGACTGAAACCCATGGCCTGTTGTTGTACTTCTGGCGTCAGCAAAACTGCTTTATGAAAGAGTGATCCGCCATGCACAATGCGATGCGCAGCAATGTCCGGAACCATCGGCAACGCCGCCGTCAACTGACGCAGAATTGTGGAGACATCAGGATTCGGGATTTCCGATTCCTGCAGTTTTCCTGCGGCAGTGGAAATGGTCAGCCGTGCCGCAACTTGTTTGCGCGACCAATCCGCATGGGCCTGCCAAACAGGCTTTTGCGATTCACCTGCCCAATCAAACAAGTGGCATTTCAGACTGCTGGAACCGGCGTTCAATACTAAAATCTTCATGCTTCCAGTTACAGCTTTAGCAGTGTCCGCAGCCGCTTTGTCTGCACCCGACTCACAGGCACTTCCGTTTGCCGCTTATCGTCCATCTTTAATTGAAATGTACTCTTAAACCAAGGGATTACTTCACGAATTCGATTAATATTCACTAGCCAGGAACGGTGCACCCGCCAGAATTGTTCCGCATCCAAACTGGATTGCAACTCTTCCATGGTGGCGTAGTTAGTCTCACCTTCCACTCCTGCCGCGACCACGGAAATTACTCCATCATCAATCCGCGCATAAATAATTTCCTGCGCGTCAATAATGTAATGGCGACCTTCTTTGCGCACCAGAATCTTGGCTCGTTGCGGCGCAGTTGGCCGGGATGTTTCATTCGTTTCTGCTATGGCCATTTCCGCCACAGCCGCTTCCGCAACACGATTTCTTTCAGCCACCACACGACGCGCCCGTTCAATGGTCTGCGCCAAACGTTCTTTCTCAATGGGCTTCAATAAATAGTCAGTGGCTTCCTGGTGGAACGCTTCCACAGCATAGCTTTCGTAAGCCGTCGCCATCACAAAATAAGGAAGGGTAGCGTTCTTTTCCCGTAAGCGACGAATCACTCCAATGCCGTCAAGCCCAGGCATTTCTACGTCCAGGAACACCAGGTCTGGCTCAGAGTTCTCGATAAGGTTTACGGCATCTAATCCGTTCTCAGCCGTGGCAATTACTTCAATATCTGCAAAATCACGAAGGAGGAACAGCAACTCATCACGAGCTAATAATTCATCATCGACGACTACTGTGGAAATCGTCGAAATTGTCGCGCGAACGGCCATGACAGTGATAGTATAACATTGAGCCGGATTTTCACTTCAACCTTAAGCCCCTAATTAGGAGTTACTCTAGATTGCCACAGAAATCAAACGTGCAGATTGCGCCCGCCAAGGGAAAACTGGGGATTCTTATCCCTGGAATTGGGGCCGTCAGCACCACATTCATTGCTGGTGTAGAAGCAGTGAAACGCGGATTAGGGGAACCAGTCGGTTCTCTCACGCAGCTAGCGACCATTCGTTTAGGGAAGCGAACCGATAACCGAACCCCTAAAATAAAGGACTTCGTTCCTCTTGCAGATTTGAAAGATCTGGTCTTCGGTGGTTGGGACATTTACGAAGATACAGCTTACGAAGCAGCTACCAATGCCAAGGTTTTAGATAAGGAAATTCTTCTAAAGGTGAAAAAACCGTTAGAAGCAATTCGCCCCATGAAGGCCGTATTCGATCAGGAATACGTGAAGCGCATCAACGGTCCCAACGTTAAAAAAGCCAAGACCAAAATGGACAAGGCCAAAATGTTAATGGCCGACATCGCCAATTTCAAGAAGGATCATAAGTGCGCCCGCTTGGTGATGATCTGGTGCGGTTCCACCGAAGTATTTATTCGCGCTTCTCAAGTCCACTCCTCAATCAAAGAATTTGAAGCAGGCTTGCGCAACAACGATCCCATGATCGCCCCTAGCCAAATTTACGCATACGCCGCAATCATGAGCGGTGTGCCATTTGCCAACGGTGCTCCCAACTTGACTCACGATATTCCTGCTCTGTTAGATCTGGCCCGTGAACGTGGCGTTCCCATCTGCGGCAAAGATTTCAAAACTGGACAGACGTTCTTAAAAACCCTGCTGGCACCAGGTTTCAAGGCTCGTATGTTGGGTGTGGAAGGCTGGTTCTCCACCAATATTCTGGGCAATCGCGATGGCGAAGTGCTGGAAGATCCCGGTAGTTTCAAAACGAAAGAAGAGACCAAGCTCAGCGTACTGGAACAGATTCTGCAGCCCGATCTGTACCCCATGCTGTACAAAAATCTTTACCATGCAGTGCGCATTAATTATTACCCGCCCCGTGGCGACGCAAAAGAAGGCTGGGATAACATTGATATCTTTGGCTGGCTGGGCTATAAGATGCAAATCAAAGTTGATTTTCTGTGCCGCGATTCCATTCTGGCCGCCCCCCTAGTGTTGGATCTTGTTCTGTTTCTGGATCTGGCCCAACGCGCTGGTATGAAGGGTATTCAAGAATGGCTGTCGTTCTATTTCAAAGGTCCGATGACCGCCCCAGGCTTGTACCCTGAGCATGATATTTTCATCCAACTGATGAAGCTTAAGAACACCCTGCGTTGGATGCAAGGCGAAGATTTAATTACCCACTTAGGTAATGAGTATTACGACTAACTGATAGAGAGTATTTTTCCGTAAATGAAAGTATTAGTAATAGGGGGCACTCTCTTCATCGGTCGGACACTAGTTCAGGAATTAGTGAAATCCGGTCATGAAGTAACAGTGCTCCATCGCAAATCCGAGCACGACCTGGGCAAGAAAGTTCTCAATCTGCAGGCAGATCGTAATGACGCCGCACAGATCAAAGCCGCTTTAACCGGCAAGAACTTTGAGGTTGTGTTTGACAACGTGTACGATTGGGAACGTGGCACCACCTCGGCGCAGGTAGAAGCTTGCGCCCGCGCTGCATCCGGTGATTCCCTCAAGCGCTATGTGTTCCTATCCAGCGTGGCCGCCTACGCCGATGGTTTGAATCACTACGAAGGCGATGCGCTGGCCGCTGAAAATCATCCCGACGTCTACATGCGCAATAAAGCCATGACCGAACGGATGCTGTTCCGGCTTCATCAAAGGCATCAATTCCCGGCAGTCACGTTGCGCCCTGCTTATATCTACGGTCCAGGCAATCCGTATTATCGGGAAGCATTTTTCTGGGATCGCATTCGCGATGGACGTCAGGTAATTGTGCCCAGTGATGGCCGTCGGCTGATGCAGTTCGTTTTTGTGAAGGACTTAGTGCAGGCCTGTCTGCAAGCCATGGAGGAACCAGCGGCAGTGGGTCATGCCTTCAACATTGCAACGCCAAAACCTCAAACTCAAAATGACCTGGTGCAAGCCTTGGCCGATACCGCAGGCAAGAAGGTTGAGATCATCCGCATCCCCCGGGAACGTATTCTTCGGGCAGGCGGGCATCCCTTGGGTCCGCAACTCTACTTCGGAATTTATTTCGACATGCCTCCCATCACCATGTTGGTGACCAAAGCGCAGCGCGTATTGAAATTCAAACCTACCGATTTCCCAACCGGCATGAAAGAAACGTATAAGTGGTGGAAAGCCCACAACCACTTCCCCCCGCCAAATTACGCATTTGAGGATTCGCTTCTATCGAAGCTGGCAGAGTTAACAGCCCGCCAAGTCCACGCCTAAAGTTGGGGAGTTTCAGTGGGACATGCGGCTCTATAACGTACTGATGCTACCGAGCCGTGACCGCGAGGGAGCGGTATTTCAAAGGCTCCACACGCTTCGTTCCAACAATTGAAGCTATCCGATTGCGGGAAAACTAAATGACATTGGGCTGGGAAGCTTTCCCACTAACTTCCCCCTAAAACCCACGCATGGCCGAACTACGCCGCTCAATGTTATCCTCTGTGCTATGCATCGCTTCCCATTGGCCGCACTTTTGCTCAGCAGTATTATCTTCGCCGAAGGTACTTATCAACGCCCTCCCAAAGAAATCTTAGACGTTCTTAACGCGCCCCGAACAGGCAACGTTTCGGTAAGTCCTACCCACACTCATCTATTAATTGAAACTGTTGTTAGTAATCCCACCATTGCCGATATCGCCAAACCTATGCTGCGCCTGGCTGGCTTTCGGATTGATCCCGCAACCAATGGCCGCCACCTTACCAGCTACATCACCGGCCTCTCCATCAAACCAATTAGTGCCAAGCCAATCAGTGCTGCCGCTGAAACCAGAATCGCATTGCCAACCAATGCGAAAATCTCTTCGCCACGTTGGTCTGCTGATGGCAAACATATCGCCTTCACCAACACCGCGGCCAATGCCACTGAGCTCTGGGTAATTGACATTAACGAAGGCAAAGCTCGCAAGCTTGCCGGAGTTGCCGTCAACGCCGCTATCGAAAATCCCCTTCCACTCACCGCCGCGCCTTTCGATTGGATGCCAGATCAACATACGCTCCTCGTCAAACTCGTCCCAACCGAACGCGGCCCAGCACCCACCGAACCTTCCGAACCGCCCGGTCCCACAGTGCAGGAAAGCTCCGGTAAAGCAGCCCCTGTGCGGACCAATCCCGACATGCTCCGTAACCCTTACGATGAACAATTGTTCAGTTACTACGCAACTTCTCAACTCGCTTATGTGGATACGAACTCCGGTAAAATTACGCTCATTGGAAAGCCGTCCATCTTCTTGAATGTTGACCCTTCCCCCGATGGCAATTACTTACTAGTGACCCGCCTAAATAAACCATTCTCTTACCTCTACCCCGCCACATCCTTCCCACGCTCAGTAGAAATTCTTGATGCCAAAGGAACAGCCGTTTACACCGTTGCCAACCTTCCCCTGGCTGATCGCGTTCCCATTGAAGGTGTCTCCACCGGACCTCGCGGCACACGTTGGATTCCCACAGAACAAGCGGCCATCGTTTGGACCGAAGCACTGGATGGTGGTAACCCTAAAGAAAAAGTTCCCAATAGGGACAAGCTGATGACTTACAGCTTGAACAAATCCCCTATGGAAATTGCCAAGACAGAACATCGCTTACAGAGTGTTGCCTTCGCTGGCAATGGGGCACTTTGGATCACTGATTATGACCGCACTCGTAAGTGGATTCGCACTGTCGAAATGAAGGGCACAGATTCCCATGAGTTATTCGCACGCAACCAGCAGGATCATTATAAGGACCCTGGAATTCCTGTAACTCAAACCACACCCAACGGTCAAAGGGTCATTGAAACCAACGGAGATTTCGTATTTCTCCACGGTCAGGGTGGGTCCTCCACAGGCGACCGCCCGTTCTTAGATCGCATGAATACAGCAACTCTAAAGAAAGAGCGGCTGTTCCAATCTGCCGAAGATAAGTTTGAAAACTTCGTTGCACTGCTTTCCAATGACGGATCTAAAATTCTGATCAGCCGTGAAAGTCCCACTGAACCGCGCAACTTCTTCATTCGTGAAAGTAGCGGCAAGCTAACCGCTGTTACTGATTTTCCTGATTCCACACCGCAGTTACGAAAAATCAAAAGCCAGTTAGTAAGTTACAAGCGTCCCGATGGTGTGCCGCTCTCTTTCACACTCTACTTACCGCCCGATTACAAGCCAGGCACTCGATTACCAGCCGTGGTTTGGGCTTACCCAATTGAATTTAACGATGCCAATACTGCCGGGCAAGTAACTGGTTCCACCAACCACTTCACGTCCATCACAGGCATGTCCCATCTGTTTTTCTTGTTGCGCGGCTACGCAGTTTTGGACAACACGGCAATGCCCGTAGTGGGCGATCCGGAAACGGTCAACAACACATACATTGAACAAGTGGTTGCATCGGCCAAAGCAGCCATCGATAAGGCCGCAGAAATGGGCGTGATCGACCCTAACCGTGTGGGCGTAGGTGGCCACAGTTACGGAGCTTTTATGACCGCTAATCTACTTGCTCATTCCACTTTGTTCAAGGCAGGTATCGCCCGCAGCGGAGCGTATAACCGCACGCTCACACCCTTTGGATTCCAATCGGAAAGGCGAACCCTGTGGGAGGCTCGCGATATTTACATGGGAATGTCTCCTTTCATGGCCGCTGACAAAATCAAGACCCCCATCTTATTCACCCATGGCGAAGCAGATAATAATCAGGGCACATTCCCCATTCAATCGGAACGAATGTATCAAGCGGTACGCGGCAATGGAGGAACAGCGCGCCTAGTCATGCTGCCCCATGAATCGCACGCATATTCCGCCAGGGAATCCATTGAACATGTTTTGTTTGAAATGATCAGTTGGTTCGATAAGTACGTGAAAGGTGCCGAGTAGCGACTTACTCCTCAGCGTTCCCAAGCGAAAGTAAAGGAATATTTCCTTATCATTCAACCACTTCGCTTTTGAGACCATCCATAGCATGATGGCCTCAGTGCTATTGTGGCATCAGGAAGAAACAACGCTGGCCAGCGATCTTCTCAACAGTAAGTCCGCGCGCGGCAATTTTGGATAACCGGCTGTCTCAATGTTAGATAACTCTTAGCACTTAGTAAGTTGTGGCGATCGAAAGGTGCCGCTGTGAGTCAGCTAAGCTACCGTGGTGGGTAGCCAAAGAGACGAAAGCAAAAAGACAGTCGGAAATCCAGTCCAATAAATGCCGAGCTATGCCCTTTTCTGAGTTGGACAGGCATCCCTGCCTGTCCTCCCCTACATCAGACCCAAACATTCAAATTAAACATCCTTGCCAGCCAACGTCAATGCCATCGCCTTGGCTCCACGAAGATCCGTCTTTCCAGTGCCCAGGCTAGGAATCGCATCAATGGCATAGTAATTCTCTTTCTTGGGAATCCACAACGCAGGCAATTCACTTTCGGAAAGCTGCTTCCACAAATCCAACGGCAAAATCTCAGAACCGGAATACAGCACCACTAACCGTTCTCCTCGCGTCTCATCCGGGATGCTGGTAACGTGACACAGCGCATCGCCCAGCACAACATGCAACGCTTCTTCCACTTTCAAATGTGGCACCATCTCACCGCCAATCTTGCTGAACCTTGCCAACCGGTCCGTGATTTTCAAAAAGCCTTCTTCGTCCAGCACCCCAATGTCGCCAGTAATGTAGTAACCGTTGTACATCGCTCTGGAAGTCAACTCCGGCTGACCAACGTAACCAGCCATCAAGCTGGGGCTCTTCACCAACAACAAACCTTCGGCCCCTGCTTCCACTGGCTCAAATGAATCTGGATCTACAACCTTCACAATCGTGCCAGGAATAGGACAACCCACTGTTCCCGACTTATGACCTTTTTGTGCATTGGCGGAGTCAATGAAATCGGGAACGTTCAGGCTGATCACTGGAGACATTTCCGTGCAGCCATATCCTTCCATAACTTCCACACCGTACTTTTCACGAAACCCTTGCGCAACGGATTCTCGCAGTTTTTCTGCCGCAACAATCACCCAGCGCAAATGTGCGAACTGCTCTTTCGTGACTTTCCGCAGATACCCTGTACAGAACGTCGGCGTGGACACCAGGAATGTTGCCTGATGCTTTTCCGCCATCTCGCCCACAATCCTGGCATCCATCGGCGAGTAATGATAGACCGCTTTGAACGCCTTCAGCAAAGGAAACCACATGGTGCAACAGTAACCGAACGAATGGAACAATGGCAGCGCACCCAACAAGCAATCACTTTCGTTAACCGGAAATACTTGTGCCGTGGCTCGCAGGTTAGACAGCACATTGAAGTGCGTCAACTGCACACCCTTGGGGATACCCGTACTGCCACTGGAAAAAATCACCGTGGCAATGTCATCCGGCTTTGCTGCACACAATGTCCGCGCAGGATTTAGGCGAGCTCGTAAAGCTGCCTTGGCTTTGTCCCATGCCGTGAACTTCGTCATCAACTCATCAAAGAAAACCATCCCCGGCCGTTCAGCAATTTTGGCTTTCTCAATAAAACCTCTCGTCGTGAAAATTGTCTTCAACCCACATAACTCGCTGCTCACATCCAACAGGTCGGGACCAGTTGTGTAGTTCAAATTCACCGATGTGCGCGCCGCAAACGATACACCCAGGTTGGCCAACACTCCGCCCACCGAAGCAGGCAATAGCAAGCCAATGCGTTCCTCCCCGGGCTTTTCACGGTCCAACCAATTGCCAATCAGCAAGGCTGCAATCAAACATTCCCCATAAGTCAACTGCTTATCCGATGAATCGGCAATCGCAATGCGCTTCCAGTTGCGACGCGCCGTGATCACAAACTGCACCGGCAGCACGTCGCTTGCTTCCTTCCGCTCTGTCCAGGCCGTCGAACCCAACTCCGCAATCACTTCCCGCAGTTTCACTGGGCTGATGTTCGCATCTATTGGTTCCCCATAATAGATGCCCAACTTCTTGCGCCACGGTCGGCTCCAATTGGCGAACGATGCACCGCGCAAAACAGAAAAGGGCATGTCCAGTGTTCGATCCAGCCAGACTGGAATAATAGGTGCGCCCGTGCCTTCCACAATACGTTCAAACCCCCGTTGAAAGGGCAGTAAATTGCCAGTACGCGAAAGTGAACCTTCCGGAAATATTCCCACTAACTCACCGGATTGTAATTCGCGTTTGCCAGCTCGCAGAGATTCAATCACATCCCGTTTCGAATTTTGTGAAACAGGGATCGACTTGAACGCCGTGAAGAACCAGTGGCCCCAACTGGACTCATAGTAAGGTCGCCAAACCATCCAACGGATGAACCGTGGCGTGGCAACGCCGGTGAGGATGGTATCAATAAACGAAGTGTGGTTAGAAATCAACATCGCCGCGCCCGTGGAAGGAACGTGTTCCTTGCCTACCGCCTTCACGTCGAACATGGTGTTCAACCAGGCACGGAAAGCAAAGCGCATCACCAGTTCCGGCATCAAGTAGATCACTGCTAGGGACGCCACCAGTTCCATTAATCCCACGCTGGCAAAAATCCAGCGAGGAGGAAGTTGCAAAACTTCGTTGAGCAGGTAATACAAACCACTAGCTGAAATCACGCCCAGCATGTTGTAAAAGTTGTTGGTGGCAATCAGTCGACCCTTTTCCGTAGGGTCTGGCTTTTCCTGCAAGTAGGCATTCAACGGAACAATAAAGAGCCCGCCAGCCAGGCCAATCATCACCAGCCAGATTGCAGCCCAGGTGAACGAGGTAGCCCCGCTAAGGGCCATTGCAAACAGGCCCATAAGAATGGAACCAAGCGGCACCATTCCCAGTTCCACATAGTCCCCACTGATTTTTCCAGCGATCACCGACCCAATCCCAATGCCCACCGCCAGCGCCGCCGCCAGCAGCCCCGCGTCAGATTCGCTAACCCCCAGAGTCAACCGGCTGAACATCAGCATGTTCATTTGAAATAGTGCGCCAACAAACCAGAAGAAGCTGATGCCTACAACAGTCAGCCAAAGTGTGCGCTGGCCTGCCATCCGTTTTGTGCCGTCCACAATTTCTGCAAACGGATTCCAATGCACCCGACCAGTTGCCCCGCTGGCTTGCACCTTGGGAATTCCCAGACTGGTTAAAGAACCAATTAGCGCCAGTGCAAGCAACACGCCGCCCATTTTCATCGGCTCTAATTTCCAGTGCTCATAGAGCATTGTGCCAAGGCTCGCCCCCAGCACAATGGCGGCGAAGGTAGTCATTTCCAGCAGTCCGTTGGCCCGTGCCAGATCCGATTCCGGCAGCATCTCTGGAAGAATGCCATACTTGGCGGGACTGAAGAAATTCGCTTGGATCGCCAGTAGAAACAGCACCACCAGCAAGTACTCAATGCGTCCATTGACCAATGCGCCAATGCCCACCAGCATGATTACGATTTCAAATGCTTTGGTTGAAATCAGAACGCGAGTCTTTGAGAATCGGTCAGCCAGTTGCCCGGACCATCCTGCAAACAACAGGAATGGAATCACGAAGACTGCCCCGGCCAGTGCCAGCCACTTGCCTTTTTCGGCAGCCATTTCCACGGCCACCACGCTGACGATCATTTTATAAACGTTGTCGTTAAACGCACCCAGAAATTGGGTCCAGAGGAAACATTGGAATCCGCCGTTTTTGAGAAGTCTGCTATAGCTTGAATTTGCCATGGAATGGTTTAATGCACGGGAAGAGCCAAGCGCACTTGGATATCTTCCCACGTATTTATATGGGCTTGCAGGATTCCTTTGAATAATGCCGTGTACACAAAATGAATAGGAGTGACATAAAATGTATCCATGACTCTTTGGACACCAGCCGAACGGAACTTTCTGGATGCTGTGGCTCGTCTGGCTTATGCCAACCCTTTTTTACCCGAACGCATTGAACTGGAAAAGATCGCCTTGGGCAAACAGTTTGTCCCTGTTGCATTGTTCTGGAGCAGTTCCCCTTCAGACCCTGAAGCCGTCAGTCCCAATGTTTGGAAGATTGCCGAAAAGCTGGAGCCGTTGCTTGCCCGATCACGGGATCGTATCGCTGCTGCAACCGATCTATCGAATGTTGATGCCGCGCTATACGAAGCCGCTGTCCATAATTTGCTCTACCAACGCTGCTACCCGGAGTTTGTTGCAAGCGGCCGCACACGATGGGGCTTTTATAAAAAGTTCCTTTCCGATTGGGATTTCTTCTTTCACATCCCAGGCAAGCGGTTTGAAACACAGTTGCAACCGGCGCACGTGTTCGCCTGCTTCTGGCATATCCAACGGGCGTTTCATCATATTTTTGACGGCATCATCGGCAATTCGTTGCCTGCCGCAAAGCTACGGGCGAGCGTTTGGGAGTCCGTATTCACGCACGATATGCACCGCTACCGGCGGTCACTTTATAAGAAGATGGCCGAATTTCCCACTCTCATCACCGGACCTTCCGGGAGCGGCAAAGAGATTGTGGCCAGGGCCATAGCCGGTTCACGATACGTTGCCTTCAACCCCACTCGAATGAGTTTTGAGGAGCCAAAAGATGGTCTGCGCGAGGAGCTTTTTCACGCCATCAACATGGCCGCACTTTCTCCGACATTGATCGAATCGGAATTGTTCGGCCATCGTCGCGGAGCATTTACTGGAGCTGTTGGAGATCGAAAAGGGTATCTGGAATCCTGTCCGCCCACGGGGTCAATTTTTCTGGACGAACTCGGAGAAATGGATTTTGGTCTGCAAGCGAAGCTGCTGCGAGTGCTGGAGACCAGAACCTTTCAGCCCGTTGGGGACGTGGTGGCTCGCAAATTTGAGGGCAAGCTGATTGCTGCAACCAACCGTGACCTGGGGGCGGAAATCGTCAAAGGGAACTTTCGGGAAGACCTGTATTACCGGCTTTGCGCCGATCGAATTGAAGTACCTGCGTTGGCTGAACAGTTGAAAGACAGGCCAGAGACTTTACGGGAGTTGGTGCTATACATGGCCCGTCGCGCTGCTGGTGAAGACGCGGAAGCTTTGTCGCAGCAGGTGGATGCTTGGATCAGAAAGGAACTGCCTGCTAACTATTTGTGGCCAGGGAACTACCGCGAGTTGGAACAATGTGTGCGTAACATTTTGATTCGTCGCACCTACAAGCCATTGGAGCAGACAAGGCCCGTCACGGAAGATATCTTTTATCAACGGATGAGCCGCTGTGAAGTGACCGCAGCGGAGGTGTTGGGGTTTTATTCCACCTTGGTTTATTCCGAATGTGGCAGTTATGAAGAGACTGCCAAGCGCATAGATTTAGACCGTCGCACAGTGAAGCGTCACGTTAATGCGCACTCAATGCGCTAAAAAAGAGATCCTTGAAAAGCTCCGCACGTGCGCCGATTGCCACCTTTGCGTTGTGAGATAACCCTGGCGATGCTTGCGAGCGGCCTTCTTCGGGCTTATCTCGCTTAATGCGAATGGTCAGGTTTTCCGAAATCAAAACGCGAGGATCAATTAAAGCCACAGCAGCCAGCGGGTCCCATGCCTGGTAGATGCCCTGTTGCACCAAATCCTTTTCGCTCAGCAGCAGTTGCAGCACGGTTTCCCCCAGCTTATTCTTTTTCAGTTGCTCCAATTCTTTAAGAAACTCTGGACCAATGGGGACACGGCTAGTGGCGTCTAACGGGACCAAACGAACAGGCAGCCCAGCGTTGATCACTCGTTCAGCAGCCAGCGGATCAACAAAGAAGTTCCATTCCGCTGAAAGATTGTCGGTCTTGAAAAAACCGCCATCGCCCAGGTTCCCTTGCACTCGAACAGCGCCGCCCATGATCACTAGATTCTGAATTACCTTTGCTGCGTTCTTCGAACCTTCCAGCCCTTCGGCAAGATTTGTAAGTGGACCCAGTGCCAGCACTACTACTGGCCTCTTGGTTTCCTTCAACCGCTTCTTCCAAAACTCTGCAGCGGTCTGTTTTTGCGGACTGCTTTTCGCCAGTGGAAGCTTCAGTTCAGATAAGTTGTCCGAAGTTTCCCGCCAAGCTTTGGGAAATTCTGCTGATCCCGTAAGCGGCGTATTCCGACCAATGTAAACCGGCACATCCCCTTTACCAGCGTGTTCCAAAAGACGGATGACGTTAGCGGCTCCACGATCCACATGAGCAAGGCCATTGGCTATGGTGATGGCCTCAATGTTCACATCGGGCTGAGCCAGCAGGTAAGCGATGGCCATCATGTCATCCACACCGCAATCCGTGTCGATGATCACGTGAGGGCTCAAGGCAGCAAGCAATAGAAAAGGAATCATAGTTTCTTATCGAGTAACACAGCTACAAAATCAGGCTCACTGGCGGCCAGAACATTTTTAGGAATGTAGCAGTAGCCATTGTCGCCCCATTGCGATCCCCAGGAATTTTTCACGGTATAGAAATTGCCAGTGTAGCCGCAAAGAAGCATGGCGTGCCTTCCATGCATGCCGCTGGGTTCTTCCGCTGCATCCACGCTTCCTGCACGACCAACTTCGGAAAAGCGCGGACCAGTGTTCATGGAAAGTTGCACTGGACATCCTGCGCTGAGCACTTTTTTCACGTCCTCTAGCGCAATCGGCCAAGGCTTGGCTGGAAGGCGATGCTGTTCTGCATCGGCAGCCATTTGCTTTTCATCCACCAATGGTTGGGGTGAATCGTCAGGCCACAGCATCTGCCGACAGGTGCCACCCTGAGCCAGAACTTGTCCGGGTTCCACGCCAGGCACAGTGCCATCGCCACCTTGATAAGCGTAACGGAAACTTTGCGCGTCGCCTTGCATTTGCTGGAATTGCAACATAGTGTAATTCGCGGATAGGCGCGGTGCTTCTCCAGTCATCATAATGTTGTGAGCCATCTCCGTTGCATGGGTCCAGGCGAAAGCAGCGCAGCGCGAGGTCTGTTTTTGATCAGCCACCGGAGTGGCATATTTGCGAAGGTCCACGGAGTCTTGCGGCTGCACGTTTTCAAAGGCGGCAGGCAGGGGCTGCGGCTGCAATCGCTCGCCTCCGCCGGGAACCGAAACCTGCATATTACTGAAATCGATGCCACCATAACGCGCTTGCAAAATACTGAGCATTGCCATGGGCAGAAAGCCGTAACCAAACAATTTTCCATCACGTTCAAACAGGTTCACAGTTTCTGAACTGCCTGGTGCCAACTGCTCAAAGTTCTTTTCGAAGTTCGGATTCTCAAACGGCTTATAGCCGCTATCGGCAAGTTGTGTGGTCAGTGTGTCCCCAAAAAAGGGATGGTCGCCGAATATATTTTCTGCGGATTGTTGATAATCCGCCGTACTCCAGCCGCCTTCATCATCTTCGAAATCGGCTTCGCCAGCATTCGGGAAATCTTCGGCAGATGCAAAGACGTCCTGATCTACATCGGGTAGATCCTCGTCAGTGGAATCGTCATCATCGTTATTACTGTCCGGATCTTCTTCATCTTGATCTTCGTCGTCGGGCTCCTGATCATCTTGATCGGGCTCCTGATCATCGAAGTCGCCAGAGCTGTAGTCGTCATCATCGGGATTGCAGGAATAGCGCATAGTCTTATCTCAACACACACGACGTCTGTTGTTATAGAAAAGTTCCAGCGGCATGGCCCGACGCCCAGGCCCATTGGAAATTATAGCCGCCCAAGTGACCGGTGACGTCCACCGCTTCGCCGATGAAGAACAGACCTGGCACTTTTTTTGACTCCATAGTTTTTGACGATAACTCATCCGTACTAACGCCCCCCACAGTGACTTCGGCCTTTTCATAACCTTCGGTCCCAGCAGGATCTACCTGCCAATCCTGCAATCCAGTGGCGACGTTGCGGAGTTCTTTTTGTGAAGCTTGTACCAAAGGACGCGACACAATTTGATCTGTAAACCAGGCATCTACGAATCGTTGCGATAAGTATTTTGTGATGGCGGTTTTCGTCTCCACCTGATCGCCATGTTGCTTGCGATCGAGCAACTCCTGTTCCAGTAGGACTCCAGGAATCAAGTTGAATCGGACCGCAATGGAGCGCTGCCAGTAAGAGGAAATTTGCAGTACCGCCGGGCCACTTAAGCCGCGATGCGTGAACAATAGTTTTTCTGGAAAAGCTCTGCCACCAATGCTGGCAATAGCTTCAGTGGAGACTCCAGACAGATCCTGAAACTTCTTGCGGTCAGCTTCGTGAAAGGTGAGCGGCACCAAGCCTGGGCGGGTTTCTACGATCTTCAATCCAAACTGCCGAGCTAGTTCATAAGCAAATCCAGTGGCACCCATTTTAGGAATGGAGAGTCCGCCAGTTGCAACAATTAAACAGGGGGCACTGAATTCACCCTGTGAAGATTCAACGATGAATTCCGTAGTGCGTCGAATGGCGGCAATCTTGCAGTTCAAAATCAGTTGGCCTTTGTATTCCGTCAGCAGCATGGTCAGAATTTGGGAAGCACTTTGATCGCAAAACAGTTGCCCCAATTTCTTTTCGTGATACGCAATCTTGTGCTTTTCTACAAGTGCAATGAAGTCCATTGGTGTAAAACGTGCCAGCGCAGATTTGGCGAAGTGTGGATTGGCTGAAAGGAAGTTTTCCGCGCGTGTGCTGGTATTGGTGAAGTTGCAACGACCACCGCCAGAGATC
>JANMWO010000375.1:0-4842 GCA_031394025.1 Acidobacteriota bacterium | reverse complement strand
ACCCTTCGGTGTTGCTGAAATCAAAGAGGCGGGCAGCGAATTCAAACCTGCAAAACGCGGTGCATTAGTTGCTGTGAGCGTGCCAGCTGGATTACGCAACTGACTGGAAAAACCGAACAGCGCGCTATCGGCAGTGCGGATCAGGCTCTGCCCAAGAATATCGTGGAAGACGCCGAAACCAGCCCGAACCGACGTTCTACCCGTACCGCCAAACAGGAATTTGGAAAGCCCGTCATTGCCCTGCGGTGAATAGGCCAGCGATACCCGTGGCGCAAAGTTTTGCTTGTGGTCAGGATACAACGGGGCACCGGTTGCACTGCTGGCCAGCACGTACTTAATGCGTCCAGCCTCCAGTTGACTCTTGCCCTGCCCCATTAATACAGCGCGTTGATTGAACCAATCGCTGACGCTGGGATTGCCACTGGTTTGATAGCCGTTGGCTTCATATACAGGAGGGGCCATGACGTAACGCAATCCGTAGGTCACAGTTAATCCACGGGAAACCTTCCAGGTATCTTGCCCGTAAATTTCATACTGTTCGCTCTTAAAGGTGCGCAAAATGGGCGATCCCTGGGCTAGTGAAGTGCCTGCGGTATCAAAATTAAATTGATTATTGACCTGGGAAACTATGCCCAGCAGGGCCATTACTGAATCGTTGTAGGCCACGCGGAAAGTGCGGTTCAAATCGGGCACACCAGTCTGTAAGTCAGAGCCGGATCCACGCAGCCAGGAGGAATTGGTTTGTGCTGAGCTAAATGAATTGGCGGTGCTGCGGGATGCGTTGGAGACAAACCACATGTTGGCACCAAACTTCACTTCATGCTTTTGCTTAATCCACGAAAAATCCTGATTCACATTGTAAGTTGGAATAATGCGTGCTGTCCCTCTAGTTAAACCAAACGGATCGTCGAGGCTACGGAAGCTAACTGCGGCAGCACTTTGGATTCCAGTTAACTCGGTGCCTTGACGTGTTAAGCCAAAACGAAACTGGCTGATGAAGTTTGGCCGAACCAGTGACGTAAGTCCTAAACCGTAACCACGACTATCGTCCAACTCAACCCTGTTCGCTTGCGCTCCGGAAAATTGCGGAGTACCCAAGCTACGGTCATTCTGCAGATTCCCGCGGAAAAACAACGTATGCTTATTAGCGCTATCCAGGACAGCGTCCCACCGGGTGATGTAGGTATCTTGCTTTCCAGTGATTGGAGCGTTGAACCGGTAGCCTTGTGTGTTAAGACCATCCCCTAATGTGAAATCATTCGCTACAGGATACTTCTTAAAAATATCCAGCACGGCTGCGTTTGCACCAATGCCCGCAGGATCAACTTTTGTTTTGACGTCGGCGGGGCTGAGTTGTTTTACTTCACCAGTCGTTGTGCGGTATTGCACAATTCCCTGCCGCAACAGATCGGAAGGCACAGTTCGCGTCACCGATTGACGACTGGCGTCTTTGCGACCTTCATAATTGAAGAAATAGAAAACCCGATTCTTGATAACAGCACCGCCGAAGCTGGCACCGTAATTGTTGATCAGCAATTTACGACGTCCAATTCCCGATAAATTATCGAAGAAGTCTGCTGCCGCCGTGGCCGTGTTGCGATGGTTCCAGTAGGCGGACCCATGGTAGTCATTGGAGCCGCTTTTGGTTACCAACGCCACTTGTGCGCCGGAACTGCGACCGGAATCGGCGTTGGCATTAGCGGTGACGGTGCGAAACTCCTGCACGGAATCCAGTGTGACGCGCAGAGCTGAGGTGAACGCGTAACGTTCCTGCTGACTGTTGACGTCAATACCGTCCAGCGTTACATTGGCCTGATCGGCTTTGCCCCCGTTCACAGCGCCGTTACGGTCGTCTGTAATACTCGTGTTGAATGCCGTCACTCCAGGTTGCAGACCCAGTAAACCGACAATGTTTCTGGCAAAAAACGGGAGTTGCAAAATGGGCTTGTTGCCAATGGCGTTGCCCAGTGAAGCATCGGAAGTGTTCACCTGCAGCGCTTCCGCAGTTACAGAAATTGTTTCCGTAATGGAGCCCACTTCCAGCTTGATGGTCATGGTGGCCGGAGTGTTCACCAGCAGTTGGATTCGATCAATAGACTGATTGGCGAAGCCACTGGCGGAGGCGGTTACTTTGTAAGTCCCAGGCGGCACTGCGACAAAGTTGTACGATCCGTCGCCGGAAGATTTAACATCTCGCCGTAAGGACGTATCTGTGTTGTTCAGTTGGATGGATGCCCCGGCAACTGCTGCACCGCTGGGATCAGTAACAATGCCAGACAGAGAAGTTGTGGATTGCGCGAAGGCGTTAGAAGTGAACAGGGCCGCAAGCAATAACATGCTGCTGCGGCAACTAGAAGAGTTGAGCATACCTTTCCCCTTAATTTGGCCAGCTAGAACACCTTGGCTCATCTGCCATCAAGCACGGGGACAGCAGCAACAAACAAGTGCACTATGAATAGCCCTTCAACCATTTGCGAGAACGATGCGAATGTGCACGATCTCAGTATGGATATAGGGTTACAGATGAGTAACGATAACACAAGCAGTTTTTTTATGAAGCTTTGTTTACTATATATTGTAGAGGCAGCGAAGTTTCCCACATTTCTTGTTATCAGCCGCCCGGCCGTCCAACAACGGCCAATAAAAATGGCCGCGGATGTACGCCGAGGGACGCTGATAACAACAATTTGGGCCAAGAAAACTAAGTGGTATTTTGGCATTCAGCCTGCCAGTTTACGGTGGAAGCTTCTATTTAACCTGAATCACGAAGTTGGGGTTATTAGATGGGATCGGCACCGTAGAGAGTTGTCCCCACAAAGGCGAGACCCTTGAAATTGGAACCAACAGAGGCGTTCAACAAAGTAAATGCTCCACCAGTGGTCACTCCGAAAATGGCGTTACTCCCATCGGTCACAATAAATCGCGTCCCAAGTGCCTGCAAGAATTTCGCCGTGAGTCGCACCGGTCGTGGAGAAAGTGGCCACCACGTTTGTATCTAGATTGATCGATTGCATGACTTGAGTGTTCAATCCCGACCAGTGATACTCAACCCATTTACCGGGTTGATAGCAATCGCCTCACCAGAATTGCCATTTCCGAGTGTCTGGAAGACCGTGCCCGCACCCGTGGTCTGGTTTAAGGTGTACAACGTTGTCGGTGTGACTCCGTAAAGATTTGCTCCTACGGCAGTACCTGGGGCAATGGATGCCAGTAGAACGCCAAGAGTAAGCGTCAGAAATTGAAAAGCCGAGGCTTAAGGCGGAGGGTATGCATTGAGTGATCCTCAATGAAATTAACCTAATGCCGACTTTACTACAATCGTTCTTAAGGCGTAGCCCACAGGGCTACTCCATAAGTAAGCTATTGATTTGATGAATATTTCTAGTTTGTTGGAGTTAGCTGAAACGGATATATGTAGCTAAAAAGTGCTAGAGGTACTACTGTTTGAAGCAATGTGGGCGTATGTCACATGCTATATCCTGGAATTTGCAGACGAATTCAATTCCCCGAGTGGTGATCATCGGCGGTGGTTTTGCGGGCATGAACGCGGCCAAGCTGCTGGGCCGACTTCCCGTTCAAGTCACCCTGGTGGATCGGCGAAATTTTCATCTTTTCCAGCCGCTTTTGTATCAGGTTGCCAGCGGTGGACTCTCCCCTGGTGACATTGCCGCCCCTCTGCGCGACGTGCTCAGCCGCTTTCCGAATGTGCGAACGTTGATGGCCGAAGTCACTGGCTTTGACCCGGCGAATGGTCGCATTTTGCTACATGACCAAAGTGACTTACCATACGATACGCTGATTCTGGCCGCTGGGGCGGAGAATTTCTATTTTGGAAACCCCCAATGGCAGCAGTTCGCCCCAGGGTTAAAGACCATTGAAGATGCCACGGAAATCAGGAGCCGTATTCTTTCCGCTTTCGAAAAAGCTGAGCTGGAAACTGACCCCGAAGTGCGGCGTTCCTGGCTGCGATTTGTGGTGGTAGGCGCTGGCCCCACGGGCGTGGAACTGGCTGGTGCCATTGGTGAGATTGCCCGCGATACGCTGCGTCACGATTTTCGAGCCATACGTCCGGCAGAGGCTCAGATCCTGCTGCTGGAAGGGGCCAAGCACACGCTGCCGCAATTCAAAGAAGACCTTTCCGACAAAGCGGAACGGGCGCTGATTAAACTGGGTGTGCGCGTTCGTACTGGCGTCAGAGTGACGACCATTGACGCTGCCGGGGTATCGTTAATTACCGATGCGGGGAGTGCGGAACGCATTGAAGCTCGCACGGTTATTTGGGCTGCGGGTGTAAGGGCATCGGGGTTGGGGAAAAAGCTGGCTGACGCCGTGGGGGCTGAAACGGATCGCGGAGGGCGCATTAAAGTGTCCGGCGATTTGAGTATCCCTGGCCATCCTCAGATTTTCGTTCTGGGTGACCTTGCCTGGTTCGAACAAGATGGTGCCGCGTTACCGGGATTGTGTCCGGTGGCGATGCAACAAGGTTGGTATGCTGCCCGGGTGATTAAGCTGCGATTGCAGGGGAAAGTGGTGCCGCCGTTCCACTATGTGAATAAAGGAATCATGGCGACCATTGGCCGGGCATCGGCGGTGGCTGATTTAGGGTTCATCCGTTTTGGTGGCGTGTTTGCGTGGCTGGCCTGGTTGTTTATTCATTTGATGTATCTGGTAGGATTCCGCAGCCGCTTCGTGGTGGCGATCCAGTGGGGATTTCAGTATTTGACGTTCAATCGCGGGGCCAGGCTGATTACGGGGAAGAATGAACCTTCTTAGGTGTTGAGAAAACCGATCCTTGTCCTAAATTGTTGTTATCAGCGTGCATCGGCGTCCATCTGCGGCCCA
>JANMWO010000351.1:0-2990 GCA_031394025.1 Acidobacteriota bacterium | reverse complement strand
GGGTCGGTGGTGGTGGTATAGGCAATGCTCTGGCCGGCAGCGGCCGGGTTGGAGCTGGAGGCGATCGTAACGTTCGGCGTCTTCTTGACGGTATGGATCAACTGCTGGGACGGCCCCGGAGCATGGCTCGCATCGCCACTGTAGGCGGCGCTGATGGTGTGCGCGCCGAGCGTGAAAGCAGTGGTCACGAAAGTAACAAGACCATTCCCGGGCACCGCCTGAGGCGCTCCGAGGGGAGTGATAATGTCGAAGAACTGGACAGTACCCGTCGGGTTGGAGCCCCCGTTGGCTCCCATGGAGTAAACCAACGCTGTGAAGGCAAGAACTTCGCACGTCAACTATATATCCCGTGGAATCAGTGAAGTAGGGGAGATTCGCAAGTTGCGAGATTCGCAAACGTTGCAAAAGCAGGTTTTTGAGGTAAACTTGCAGTTAAGTGAAAGCAAGTAGCGAACTGAGCCGTCTTTCCGAATTGGCCCTGCGTCAACGCAGACAGGGTCTGGCAAAACTTCCGCCGGTGGCCGAAATTCTGCGCGGTTCGCTGATGGAACGCTACGTGACATGCGGAAACCCATCCTGCAAGTGCGCTCGCGGCGAGCGGCACGGACCCAGTTGGTACTTGTCAGTCACCCTCGGACCGGGTCGCACCACAGGCAGCATCATCCCCGACGAGAACGTGAACGAAGTCCGTGGCTGGATCGAGAACTACCACAAGCTCAAAGACCAGTTGGAAAAGATCTCAGACATCAACCGTGAGTTGCTTCGACGCCAGCGCGTGCAGCAACGCAAGCGCAACAGGAAGGGATAAATGACCGAAGCGGGAACAACGGCAAATCGTTCCGGTGCGGTCTTGCAGTTATGAGACAGCAAGAACAGCCCACCCACGAGCTTCCCTCCTTTGCCCGCTACCTCAATAAGGTTTTCGACTTCCGCTCCGCCGCTGCTAGCCTAACCGATTCCCGGCGTAACCCCGAGATTCCTCCGGCTGCCGTTTTTCTAGCAACCTTTCACGCCTTCGTATTCCGGCTGCCCAGTTTTCAGCAATTGGAATCGGAGTTGAAACAGCCGGAACTGCAACGCTGGATTGGCGCCGAAAGGGCCTTCAGTGACGATGTGCTGCGCTACAGCCTCGCGGGCTTTCATCTGGAAGGTTTGGAGCAAATGCAGACCGATATCAACCGGACGCTGAAGCGCAACAAAGTGTTCGATGACGATCGTGTGCAGGGCCGCATCGTGGCGGCTCTTGACGGTATCGAAGTACTTTCCAGCTACAGCCGCCACTGCGACTCCTGTCTGGAACGCCGCGTCATGGTCAAAAAAGCAGGGGTCAAAGTCGAACAGATCCAGTATTATCACCGCGCGGTGGGATGTCAGATTATCAGCAGTCCCGTCAAGACGTTTCTCGCGCTGGAATGGCTCAAGCCCGGTGAGGGCGAGGATACCGCCGCCTTGCGTCTGCTTCGCAACCTTCCAGATCGGTATGGCAGCCGCTTTTTCGATATTCTCCTGCTGGACGCTCTATACGCTCAGGCACCAGCCTTTCAATTAGCCGCGGAGATGGGTTGGGATCTGGTCGTCAGCCTGAAGCAGAATCTTCCCGACCTGTATCAATCGGCCATCCGGTTATTCGCCCGTCGTCCCGCCGATTGCCAAATGACGGAGCGGCGTGGAGGCAAGAGTTATGAATTGCGGATCTGGGACACCGAAGGTCTGCCGTTTTCAACCGAC
Organism: Acidobacteriota bacterium; assembly: GCA_031394025.1. Taxonomy (GTDB): domain Bacteria; phylum Acidobacteriota; class Terriglobia; order Bryobacterales; family Bryobacteraceae; genus JANXSF01. The sequence goes on along the minus strand of JANMWO010000351.1, from coordinate 1,262 downwards.
TATCCTGAGCCGGTCCGGGTTGTACGGAGCGAAGAATCGCTCACGCAGAATCACTATCGACGGGATCTGCTCACGCCTGAAACGACCGAACATGAATGGCTCTGGGTCACGACACTGGACGCCAAAGCGTTCCCCGCCACTGTGGTGCGCAGGCTTGGTCATGACCGCTGGAAGCAAGAGAACAACGGCTGGAACGACCTGACCCAGAACTGGGGCTTGAAGCACGGGTTTTTGCATGCCTGTCGGCATCGCCCTCCAGCCACTTCGCAAAACAGAGAACCGGAGATCAACACTACTGTCGACACAGGCGAACCCGTCCTCCCGGCCACAGCGGCCCCGTTGGTGGCCAACCGTGGACTCGCCGTCGTCAGTTTGATCCTCTTGATGGCCTTCACGCTTTCAATGGCCTTCATTCATTGCCATTCCAAACTGTTCCGTCGTTACCCGATGGCCACCACCGCAGTGGCTCGTCAACTCTTGCAAAGCGTAGCCAAACTTCCACCCAAAAATCGTTCACCCGATTCTCCGGCTGCAAGCTGCGCCGACTGATCAATAAGGATTTACCCACGGCTCTGGGCCGATGACCCCCCCCTCGTCCTCTCACCTCCCGTCAAGGAACGCGGCAGGTCCTCGCCACCTGTTACGGCCTCCAAAATCGCCGAAAACGGCCAGGCGAATCTCCTCAGCGTCCTCCGATTCACCCACTAACCCTGTTTCGGCTCACATCGACCCAGGTTCCAGACTGGCATGCGAAGCTTCTGTCACCGTAACGAGGAGGAGTGGCATCCTACTCATAAACTGCTATTTTGGTCTCCATGACCGAAGCTAATCCCTTTCAGGATCCGTTGCGGTTCGAACGGCGCGTGCCGCCTTGTGCGGTCGTGATTTTTGGAGCTAATGGCGATCTCACCAAACGTAAGCTCATTCCGGCGTTGTACCGGCTGGCTTACGAACGAAGGCTGACTCAATCCTTCGCAACCATCGGCAATTCGCGCACCGCGATGACCGATGACGATTACCGCGCGAAGATGCGCGAATCGGTCAAACAATTCCTTGAAGATAGCCCGTTCGACGAGAACCTGTGGAACGATTTCGCGAAGCGGCTGTTCTATGTCGCTGGCGATGTGGGCAGTCCGGAACTCTACAAGGCCATCGGCGAAAAGCTACAAATGGTCGAACAAACGTTTCAAACATCGGGAAACGTTTTGTTTTACTTATCCACGCAACCGAGCCACTACGAACCCGTGGTCGAGCAGATCGGC
>JANMWO010000036.1:0-3912 GCA_031394025.1 Acidobacteriota bacterium | reverse complement strand
AAGCATTAATTCCAATTCGCAAGGTTATGTTACTCTTTGCCCTGCCGCTGGGCCATCGCTAAAGATCGCTGAAAGGTCTGATTTTGTGGGTCCAAATGAATTGCATGGTTGTAAGATTCAATGGCTTTACTGTATTCTTTGCGTTGCATATAGACGTTCCCACGATAGAATGAGACCATGGCAAAGTGCGGATCGAGTGTTTCTGCTTTTGCTAATTCTGTAAGGGCTTCGTCAGATTTTCCTTGCTTCGCTAAAATCATTCCCATAGTCGCGTGCACATGCGCGCTATTTTCCAGTGCAGCGCCGAGCCTTAGCTTTTCCAGAGCTACGTCGTACCGGCCAGCGCAATCTGCCGCAAGAGCCCAGTCGGCATAGAGACGATAATCGGGCTTCTCAAGCTGGGCGACCTTGGAATAGTTATTTACCGCTTCAACACAATTTCCTGCTTCGTACTGGGCGTAAGCAATTTGAAAAGCTGGCCTCGCTTTTTGTGGTGACTTTGCTGCACTATCTGTCCATAGGGCAATGGTGCTGGACCAAACATGATTTCTAACATACGTTGTGTAACCAGCAGCCAGCGAGATGGTGCCGATGATAGCCATCATCGCTGCACGAGGGATGCGGAGTAACAGCAGGAATTGTGCAACAACTAAACAAAGACCAATCAACGGTAAGTACATTCTGCGTTCCACCAAAGTGTCTTTTATAGGGATTACTGAGGATGTGGGGGCCAGCAGTAACAGGAAAACGAAAACGCCGTAGCAGGCCAATGGAAATCGCTTTCGAGCAAGCCATGCACCGACTAACAAAATCAGCAGTAACAACATGGCGAGCGGGGTGCCGTGATCGAAGAATGTGTAGGAAATGGCTTGGTCATGATCTACGTTCTGTCCAACAGGAAACAGAAACAATTGGATGTAAGTAACAATGGAACGGCACTGGGTGAAGAAATACTGATACCAGGTGAATTCCTTGAGTCTGAACCCTGCAGAATCGGCATTGAGCAAAAGACGAAAGGTAGTGAAAACTCCTGCAACCGCACCTAGCGCAATGAGTAGATAAACTCGCCAATTCTTGCGGATGCCTTCCAGTGAGAATCCTGGATAGAAAAAATAGTCGGTCAGCAATAGCAGCAGTGGAAAGACAGCGGTGTGTTCTTTTGTCAGCAAAGCGGCCCCAAACAGCAGCAAAACACACAACGCTCTTAGCCAACCAATTGCTTGTGGACCATGATAAAGGAATGTAACCAATGCAGCCAGAAAGAGAAGTCCACTGAGCGATTCTGAACGTCCGGCCACGTAGGATACCGATTCGGTTTGCAGTGGATGCAACAGAAAAATCAATGCAACAAAAGCGCTAACGGCATTCCCCATTGCGTCAGGATAAATTCGTAGAATCAGCTTACGAGCCCACAGCCATACTAAGATCGCTGAGCATAAATGAATCCAAATGTTCCACAATTTGAATGCCTCTGGCTCTAGGCCAGAAAGCCGTGTGTTCCCCCAATAGCTGGCCATCAATACTGGTCGCAAGCCGCTGATCCAAGCTGTGAATGGCTGCTCCACACCATTGGGCATGAGCATGGGAAGATAACTATCGTCAAATACAAATGGGCCCTTCAACATTGGCTGATAGATTTCAAAGACGAAAAAAGCCAACAATAATAGCCCAAGACCATAAGCCCACCATGCGTTTCTAGTTGGCTCTGCGATAACTGATTCAGTCTTTTTCTTTTCTTTCTTCATGCAGATCTTGGATGCGGTATTCGAGGATGGCCAACTTTTGAGTTAAGGCGATGTTAGCGTCTTTCAGGTCTGAGATCACAATTGAGAAACGATAAAAAACAATAAGGAACAGGCTCAATACAACCAACAACAAAGCTACTGGAGCGTAAGTGATGCCTAACAAACTAGCAATGGTCCCCAGGGCAAAATCGGAACTGGACAGAATCAGCATTACAAACGCTGCGACCAACCAACTTACGGAATACTCCACGCGGATGTGCGATCTGCGTACTGAAAATAGCACCACGCCGATCAGTAGCACGCTCATTCCGAAGGTGACACTCAGCAGACGGTTCATCATCTATTTGGATCTCCGTTCCCCATATTTTAAGATATTGATGAACACCCCGAGTAACACGTGAATGACATAGTAAACCGACTTTAACGTTGTGATGCTGGACTTGCCCGCTTGCCGTTCGCGCATTTTGCAAGGCACTTCTTCAAAGCGGAATCGACGACGTTGAAGGACAACTAGCGCCTCAATTTCCGGGTACTCCAATGGGAAACTTCGGGCGAACACGGCAATGGCATCTTTGTTCACACCTACAAAACCGCTGGTTGGATCGTGCACTGGTTTATCCAGAATTGGCCGCAAAACGCCTCTGAAAAACAATATGCCAAGCTTGCGCCAAATGCTGGTATGCTCCCCGCCCCCATTTATAAATCGTGACCCGATCACCATTTGGCAGCCAGATGTTTTTAGTTTATCGAAGATAGCGGGAATGAAGCGGGGATCGTGTTGGCCATCACCGTCGATGCGAATTACGTAGTTGAAGCCGAGCTCAAATGCCAACCGATACCCTGCTTGAACGCATCCCCCAAGCCCCAAATGGTAAGGAACCGAGATAACATCGGCACCGGCATTGATTGCTTCAATCCGAGTTCCGTCGGGCGAGCAGTCATCCACAACCAGTACTGGAACTCCAGGTAAAACAGAATGAACTTCCTTGACCACATTGGAAATGGCCCCTTCTTCATTGAAGGCCGGGATAAGAATCATCAACGAGTCGGGTCCAATCGGTTTCATCACTGTTCGGCCACCTGGCGCAGTGAAATGGAATGACCATGCAATAAAGCCCGGAATTGCGAAGTGGAAATTCTTGCTGACCGGCGTACCTGCGCACGCTTCATTATCAAGTTGGGCAGCGCTGGAAAAATTGCCAAATGGGCTTTGAGCACCAGCCAAATCAGATATAAGGATGAATTTCCGCCTTGCCGAAATTGGCTTGCTTTGCCGGTGCCGATGGCCAGATCACGAACATGCCAGTAATATCGTAAGACGGCAGCGAAGGGTGCAATTAATAGTTCCAGTAATGGAAAGTTCTTCACAATAAGTCGCAAACGGTTGCGTTCTACGAGATATGCCTTCAGTGGCGATGCCTTGCCTGCAGACTGCGAGTAGCGATGCGTGACCAATGCCTGCGGGACGTAGGCGCAGGTCCAGCCCGCCCATTGGGCTCGCAATCCAAGATCTGAATCTTCGCAATATAGAAAGAAATCTTCGTCGAACCCACCCGTTTGTTCAATCATTTCTCTTCGAAAAAACGAAGCGGAACCGCTGGCCACTAAAACCATTTCAGACTTCGCAAATGTTGAGTGCGGTTGACCATTCCCTCTTTGCTTGCTGGATCCATCGGCGGCCATTAGCATGCCTGCTGAGTCCAAAGAATTCGTTCCCATAAGCAGGACTGCACTGGCGCATGAACCTATGCGTGGATCGCTTTCCATGGCCATTAAAAGATGCTCCAGCCAAGTGGGAGACGCCATGGCGTCATCATTAATGGTCGCAAGAAATGGTGAATTGCTCTTGGCAAATCCCGCGTTGACAGCGCCACCAAAGCCAATATTTGCAGGCATCTCAAGAATATTCACGTTGACATTTTGCGGTCGTGAACGAGTTACCGCTCCCCTTCCACTATTGTCTACAATGACAACCTCTATATCGGTCATCGTCTGCGCCATAAGCGAACTGACGCACTCCCAAAGAGTCGCATCGTTACCCAATGTGGGAATGACGACTGTAACCCGAGGTGTTTGCAAGCTTGTATTGTACGCTATTCTGTTCATTGATCATGAGTACTCCAAAACCCAGCCTGGGTCGAGCGTTGGCCGAAGCAGCCGACAAAGC
>JANMWO010000328.1:0-4118 GCA_031394025.1 Acidobacteriota bacterium | reverse complement strand
AATCTGATACCGTCTGCCGACATAGCCGCTGGTGACGTTGCGCAGGTAGCCATTGGCCTCGCGAACAGCATTGGTCACTGGTTCATGATAAACCGCGATGACCTGATCAATTTGCGGCTGGGCCAATTTCCACAGTTCGTCGATCTTCGCTTCCCGATGAAAGCGAATCATGAGGTCCTGAAATCCAGTGAGCGTAAGGACGTCCAATGGAATTTCGTGTTCCCGAAACGTAGTTTCAAAGCCCGGAGGGCCCACTGTGGAAAGGGCAAAGCTGATGTACTGGCTGAGTTCGGCAGACGGGCTGCCTTTCTTGTGCTTCTTGATAAAGTCTTTCAGATCTTCTAACACAGGCGGCTTTTGGCGGGCGACGTACTCACGGGCGAACTTACGTAGAGGATGATTATTCGGGGAATCCAGGTTCTGGTCAAAGCCTGCGGCATTCAAAGCGGCCATCACTGTGAATAGGGCTGGATTAGCGTCAAGCTGCCCTTGTCCAGGTGCCTGCTGCGCCCAGGTCAGGGATGCGATAAAAATTGAGATAATGCCAAATTTCAGCAAGTTCTTATTTTAGCCCAGGTTCCACTAGCGGCGGCTGAAAACCAGCCATTCCACTCCTATGACGGCAGATCTTCCAGGGTTGGGTACACCAAAAAACTCAGAATACGTCGTGTCTGAAAGGTTACTGATGCGCAGGTAAGGTCGTAAAGTCCCGCGACTTCTGGCAATAGAAGCATCCAAAACGGCGTAGGGATTGCCGCTATACCGTTCCACCACGCCAATGCGCGTTCGGGCCGCGAATTGACCTTTTGCAATTTGCCAGGATACCAAGCCGGAATGGCGGGCGTAGTTGAAGACATATTTTGATTGCTGGGTGCCTAGGACGTTTTGGGCTCCGTTCAGAAACGTATAGCGGAGGTCTAGCGTTTGACCTTTCGAAACTTCCCATTTTGCACCGCCTTCGTAGCCGCTGAAAGTGAGGGCCTGGAAATTGGTTGCGCGCCATATGCTGGTAGGGTCAGTGCGCACGAAATCGATTCCATCTTTTTCATGTCGCTGAAAGAAAGTAGAATCGATCAGCAATTTTGAAGTGGGGCGGAAGTCCACGCCAGATTCCCAGGCCCAGGCAGTTTCTGGCCGCAGTAAAGGGTTCCCCAGATTGGCCGGGTCGTGATAATAAAGGTCGGTAAATGTGGGCAGACGAAAGGCTCGACTGATGGATGTTCGCAGCTTCCACTTGGGGCTGAGCCAAAGGCCTGCACCAGCCGAGGGGCTAAACTGCTTTCTAACATTGCGATAAATTTCTTCCCGCGCGCTGGCGGTGAAAGAGAATCGACCCAGCGCGCGTACTTCGATTCCAACGTAACCAGATTCGCGAGTACGACTGTGGATGCCCAGGTTATTGGAATCAATGGCATCGTGCAGGAGTTCCACTCCGTAAAAAAGCGTCGTGTTGCGGCCTGCTACAAAACGATGGCGTAGGGCTGCCTGATAGCTTTCATCCACATGACGATTGGTGAAAACTTGGGGACGGTCACGATAGAGGACAAACAGATCGGAATGGCGGCGGTACGAAAACGAAGCGTCTATGCTTTCGCTGAGCGGTTGATGGATGCCTGCAAACCAACCCTTGGTTCGTTCCCAGGAATTGTAGTTGCCATAAAAATTATCGGCGCCAAAAGGACGGTCGTTCAAGGCAAGCGTGATATGGGTGAGCCCGAGCGCCGTACGGATGTGAGAATCGGACGCAAGAGAAAGGTTGCGGTAATCGCGATTGCGGAGAAAGCCGCTGGAAAAATCGCGAGAGAAGGCCAATTGTTGATCCCACATTTTTGAGGTGAACCCAACAGTCCCATTTTGTTGGTTGATGCCGAAGTTCCCAACCCCTGCACCTAAGCGCATTTCGGTGATTTTGGAGGGTGCCGTTACAAAGTTGACAACGCCAGCAACAGCGTCAGAACCATACAACGATGAGCCAGACCCGCGCAGCACTTCCACTTGCGTCACTGATTCCAGGGGCACTGGGATATCCATATTATGGTTGGCAGATTGCACATTATTGAAGCGCATGCCATTCAGTAGGACCAGTGTTTGCCCGAAAGATCCGCCTCGAATAGAAAGTCCCGATTGAATCATGCCGGGGGAACGTTCTCGTAAATCCAGCGATGGGTCTAGGTTGAAAAGATCGGAAAAGCTGCCGAACAGCAAAGCCTGCGCGCGTGCTGGAAGCACTGTAATGGCACGGTCGGCTTCGTTAAGTGGAAGAGGCGTCACCGTGCCCGTGACAACAATAGTGTCTTTGCGAAGTTCAGGATCGGCCGGTGCAGGCGGTTGGGCAAAGGCCAGCGGACAGAGTGCGGCCACGCACAACAAAAGTTTGGACTGAAACATGGATAGTAATAGTTTAGCTTCAGTGGTAAACTACCGCCAAATGAGACTGCTTCTTTTAGTGGGTTTATTCGTTCTGCCCTTGATGGCAGAAGTGGGTGCCGATGCTCGGCGATACCTGATTGACCTGATTCGACTGGACACAACTAATCCGCCAGGAAACGAGACGAAGGTGGCCGATTACCTTGCAAAGGTGTGCAAGGCGGAAGGGATTGAGTTTGAGTTGCTGGGTGCCGATGCGAATCGTAAAAACTTTGTTGCGCGCCTGAAAGGCAGCGGATTAAAGCGCCCATTGTTGATGATGGCGCATTCCGATGTGGTTCCGGCGGACCCTAAGTTGTGGACAGTGCCTCCTTTTACTGCCGAAATTCGCGATGGTTATCTATACGGTCGCGGCGCGTCGGATGACAAGAGTTTGCTGGCTGCCGAACTGGCTGTTTTAGTGGATTTGAAGCGCCGAAAGGTCCGGCTGCAACTGGATGTGATTCTGTTTTCAGAAGCGGATGAAGAGGCGGGGTCCACTGGGGTCAGTTGGATGATTGCCAATGCCTATTCAAAGATTGATGCGGAAGTAGCCATCAATGAAGGCGGCGGAGCAATGGTGGTGGGCGATTGGACGGTGTATCAAGTGCAAACGTCGGAAAAGATTCCCACGCGGGTGACGCTTTCTGCACGAGGAACAGCAGGCCATGGGTCATTGCCACGGGCGGATAATCCAGTTGTGCATCTGGCTGAAGCAGTGCTGAAATTAGCGCGGGCGGAACAGCCCGTGAAATTGAACACAACAACGCGACGGTATTTCACTGAGATGTCGAAACTGCCGCAGTATGCCTGGGTGGTTCCGTTTACAGATAAGTTGGAAAGCGCAGAGGCAAGTGAGGCGATTGCGGCCAAAGATGGTGAGTTGAACGCGATGCTGCGGACCAGCGTATCGCCCACCATGTTGACGGCAGGGATGAAAGATAATGTGATTCCAAATGTGGCGGAATCGACGATTGATGTAAGGCGCCTACCCAATGAGACAAAGATTGAGGTGTTGGAGAGGTTCAAGAAAATCATCAATGATCCGGCCGTGGATGTGCTGCCATCGCCCGGCCAGGACATGCCCGCTACGGAACCCAGTTCGCTAACTACGGATTTGTATCTAGCGATGGAAAAAGTGTTGGGCAATGAGGTTCGGGCAAAGGTGATTCCGTATATGTCGCGCGGGGCGACAGACGGTAGTTTTTTGCGGCAGAAGGGGATGGCAGTTTACGGGGTGCCAGTTTTCATGCGAGAGGAAGGAGCAAGCCGGGCGCATGGCAACGATGAACGGATCCGATTGGATAATCTGGTGCGTGGGAGTGGGTTGCTGCTGCGGATAGTGGAAGAGGTGGCGCTGGTGCGGTAGTCTAACTCAGTGCATCTTCAACCGTATGTGCGAAAATCATTTTACGGCTCCAGCTTTCCAGTTGCTTATCTGATGCGGTTTGAAGTTTCTCCTCAGAAGCAGCGGACAAGGGACCAAACTTCAGCTTCAGTTCAACTTGTAAAAAGCGAATTGAACCATCACGAACGTTTCCGCTACGAGCAATTTGCAGACCGATAGCCCAGACGTGATTCCAAACACGGCGCAAAATTTGGTCATCGTCTATGTCAAGAAGTCGATCCCCTAAGTCCACATCTTTTGGGGCAAATTCTGTTAGACTCCCGTCGTATGTCATTAGCAATTGCCTTCGAATGGATTCTTCTGG
>JANMWO010000327.1:0-3172 GCA_031394025.1 Acidobacteriota bacterium | reverse complement strand
CTTCAAACTCGCCGCGTAAAATCAGGCCTGCGAACACCCAGTAACCGGAACTGTTTTCATTGGAACGGATAGCGCTGTTTGGACCATTCACTGTCCCTAGAGTCACTTTTGCGCCTGGATATGCGACCAGGGCCATGGGGTTACCCGCCGTGCCACCAGTGCGCAGCAACATGGTTGTTTTCCAGCCTTGACCATCATCCACCAAATGGTTGAGCCCGTTCATGGCGTATGCCGTATCGCCAGCTTTCATGGTGTCGCGAGCTTTCAGCACGGTTTGCCAGGGCGAGCCGAAGCTGCCGTTGTTGCCGTCCTTACCGTTGGGTGAAACAAAGTAGATGTTCCCTGCTCGGACGGTAAAGGGCATGGGGTTGGAATTGCCTGCAGGAGTATTGATCAGGATACTGCCGGTGTTTGCGGCAGAACCAATTTGAATGGCAATTTGCGTATCGGTCCAAATGGGATAGGCAGCGACTTTGCCTCCGCCAATGGATACTGAGGAAGACCCTTTGGAAGCTCCGAAACCCTTGCCGTAAATGTTGACATAAACACCAGCATTGTTTTCGCCTTTAGAGTTGGGGCCACTCTCCAGGTCGGTGTAAAAGATGCGCGGTTGCATAGCATACGCACCACTAGCGAACAGCAGTAGCGAGATGCTTGCAATCCAGCGATTGCTATGGCGGGAAATAGTCAATGGTTTACCTTTAGATACCTTTGGATTCAAGCAATTCGTCATAGAGTGCCGTAAGATCATGCACCATAGTTTTTGCGGTGAGATTTGTCTCAATGATTTGTCTACCTCGCTCTCCCATTATCCTTGCACCCTGGGGGTCAGCGAGTAGCTGCAACAAACGGTTGGCGGCCAGCTCATAATCGCCAGGAGGAACAACAAATCCGCTGCTGCCTTCTTCCACTACTTCTGGATTCCCACCAACCCTGGTGATGACGCACGGTAATTTAGCCATCATGGCTTCAAGCAGGGCATTGGAAAGTCCGTCCGTTGCCGAAAGATGACAAAAAATATTGCTGATTTGTAACAGCGGAAAAGAATCGTCAATCCGTCCCATGAAGCGAAAGTTTTTGGACAAACCAAGATTGTCGATCAAGGTTTGCAATTGGCGCAGATATTCCAGTTCAGGAACTGCACCAGCAACAATAAACATAGCTTTTGGATAACGCTTACAAACAATTTCAGCCGCTTTGGCCAGAGTTTCGTAACCTTTCACAGCCTTGACTGAGCCTACATCGACAATCAGTGGAGCCGATTCATCCAAACCGAAACGCGTCCGCCACGACGCCACGTCCTGCGCGGAGGGCGTTTGCCGCAATTCCACGCCGTTGCGGATGGTGATTACTTTGTTCGCGGCAGCGTGATCTTGTTGAATAGTGAAATCGCGAACAGCGTCTGAAACGGTGTGAATGCGGTCATACATGGGGGCTAGCAGGCGGTACGCAATGCGGTGCTTCAGCGTGCGTAAGAAACCCATGTCGCGACGGCTGGAGATGATCACCGGGCAACCACTGAGCTTGGCAATCGTGGCACCCCATAAATCAGAAGTAGCAAAGAATGTTTGCACTATGGTGACGTTTTGAGATCGAATGAAAGCTCGTAACTTTCTGGCGGCCATAATACTTCCCCAATTGTAGGTTTTGGTAAGTGGAAGCACATACACCGGGCAACCGAATCTGGCGAAGAAGCTTGTATCGGCTGGTTGATCGAACGTGATGATTGACGCGTGATATCTTTCTGTGGGCAGCAGTTGTGTGATTTTTAGCAAAGATCGTTCCGCGCCGCCGTCCAGGTTGCGCAGTTGATCAAACACAAAAAGCACGTGGTGCGATTGGGCGGCAATGGGCTTCAAGTTTGGAGCTACTGCAACAATGGTGGGCATAATTTCTTTAAAGAGTTACTGCACCGGGGACTGCCGTTTGTCCGCGCAAATGTGACCATGTCTGTGATGCGAATTCACGGATGCGGTTATCCAGTGCATAGAGAATGGCTGCGTAGATTGTGAAGCTAAGGACAGACTTACCAGCGAAATTTACAAAGGTGCTTCCGAAATCAATATTGGAACCCACGGCCCAAGTCACGGTTCCTGCAACCAGATACCCGCCAATAGGTTTTAGGGCAAGAGTCATCGGTAAGACTTTGAAGGCTAAGCGAGCCAGTAAAAAAGTGCAAAAGGCATAACTAATGAAAGTGGCAATGGCCGCTGCCTGAAGGCCGATTCTGGGCAGAAGCAGGGCATTCAGTGCGAGGTTAAGAATACAGGAAGCAGTGAGGGCTCCGGCCATGGCGTAGGTTCGTTTGTGAATCATCAGGCCTGCGTTCAGGAAAATTTGGGCGGCATAAATCAGCAACCCTGCCACGATCACCGGAATTAATTTATCGGCACCAGAGTATTTGGCGGAGGCCAGTAGAGTGACCGCATCGTGAGAGACAACCAGCACAATGGCCAGGGTACCCACAGCAGCCATGATGAACATATCGAGTCCGCGGCTGAGGAATTCTGACGTTTTAGCTGAGCCTTCGGTATTCCATAGGCGCATGTAGATTGGGATGATAGCCAATCCCAACGGGGCCATCAGGATGGTGTTGATGTATCCCGATAATCCATACGCTACGGAATAAAAACCCAGAGCGTCGGCACCCATGTAGCTATCAACCATGAATCGGTCACCGGCATCCAGCACAATGCCCGAGGCTTCTTGCAGGACTAAAGGCAGCCCGAAGGAAATTGCTGCGCGAAACAGAATCGGGTCAAAACTAGTGGGGTGCAACAATCCTCGACGGACCAAAAGGGCAATTAAAACAAGCACCACAGCGAGTTCCACGGCCATCACGGCGATGAAATACGTTTTCACAGACGCCCCCAATCCGGGCAGCAGAAGGATGACACCGAGAATCGTAAACGCCTTCAGCAGGAAGGTCACAACATTGGAAGCTTTGGTGCGTTCCTCAATTCGTAGAAACGACCAGAGGATAGATTGAATGGCTCGCAAAAATACAAGGGATGACGCAAAACAGAGAATGGAAGCAAGTGGGCCTCCGCTCAATGAGGCAGGCAAAAATCCTAAACCAATTAGCGGGATGGTGACCAATCCGGCAATGGCGGAAACGCCGAAGAAGGCAGTAGAGTAATAGCGCTTGGCCGCTGCCGGATCATTGGCGAAG
>JANMWO010000311.1:0-1922 GCA_031394025.1 Acidobacteriota bacterium | reverse complement strand
CCGCCCGCCGCGTTCGTCAAACAATTGCAATCGAGAGCAGGTGATAGCCAATTCTGGGCTGGCCCCAGCGGATGGGTTTACCCGGCCTTGCTGCTCGACTGCGTCGTCTGGACCTCGACCGTGCTCGCTCACCGCTCCGTGTTCGAAGAGGTGGGTAACTTTGATTCCAGCATGCGGGTTGGGGACGACTATGACTTCTGGTTGCGAGCATCGAGGGTTACACAAATACTCCGCGTGCCACAGCCGCTCGCGTTGTACCGCACCCACGCGGCCAGTATTACAAAATCTGCCCCTACAAAAAACTATCAAGGCATCGTGATCAAACGCGCGCTGGATCGCTGGGCGCTGACCTCGCCCGATGGCACCAGCGCAAATCGAACCGAGGTTTACCGTGTGCTTGCGCGCACCTGGTCAGATTTTGGCGGTATCAGCTTGGCGGACGGAAAGGTGGCCCAAGCCTGGCACGCGGGGGTAATGTCCATCAAAACCCATTGGCAACAGCTCGCCGGATGGAAAGTGTTGGTCAAGACAATTTTGCAGCTATTTGTCGGCACGCGATTTCTAAACAAATGACCGCTCCAATGGCTTCAAGAGTGGGGAAATTTGCCTTGTGGGCCGCGCTGACTTGCCTTTCCGTCGGCTGCGGCGACGCCGCCCGGATCGAGGCCGATTGGCATCGGCGCAATCTTGTAGACGGGTTGCTCGCGCATTGGCTGATAGTCGCACCGACCGACTCTGGCTTCATGCGCACCGCAATTGATAGGAAATGGAAACCCAATGCCGAGCAACCGGGTTACCTCACTGAGCACGCCCGCCTCGTTTATTCAATGATCATAGGTTATGAGGTCACCCAAGACAAACGCTACCTCGCGGCCACCAATCGCGGTGCGGATTTTCTGCTGACACGCTTTCGCGATCCTCTGCATGGGGGATTTTTCCTGCGCGTCGCGGTCGATGGCAAGGTAGTTGCCGAAGCCAAGAACACCTATGGACACGCGTTTGCGCTGTTGGCGCTTTCTCACATGGCCAGAGTCACCGGCGACGAGCGCTATCGCGCGGCGGCGTTACTAGCTTGGCACGACATCGACACGGGGCTGCGAGACGCCAAGGGCGGCTTCAGCGGCGAGTTACCGAGGAACTTTTCTCAAGCGGGCTCGGGCGGCAGTGACGCCAATTCGCAGAACCCGCTCATGCATTTGTTCGAGGCTTTACTCGCTCTCCACGATGCCACCCATGATCCGGTGGCGCTGAAGGGCGCAAAAAGTATTGCCGATTTCGTTGTATATCGTCTATTGACTGGAACGAGCGATGGTGGCGCCTACATTCCCGAGTGGTACGACCACGACTGGAAGCCGCTACCCACGCGAGAGAAAGGCGGCTACATAGATATAGGGCACCAGTTTGAATGGAGCCACTTACTACTGGTTGCAGAAAAGCAGGGGCTGTCAGGCATTTATTCACAAAGCGCTGAGCGCGTTCTCAAATTCGCCATCCAGGTCGGTTACGATGAAATTGATGGTGGCGTATTCACCAAAATTTTCCCGGACGGTACGCTGGACCGGGATAAGTTCTGGTGGCGCAAACCGAAGGGCTTCGTGCATTCCTTGCCAGCGCCTCGGCAACTGGCCATAAAGACACATGGCGTCGCTATGAACAGACTCTTGCCTTGGTGCGAGACCAGTTCATCGACAAAAAAAACGGCGGCTGGTACGTTAAATCACATGCACAATGCCAGCGAAGTAGCTGCCCTGACGAGCAACCCGAGCCTTATCACATGACGGGAATGCATCAAGCAGCATTGAGCCTGGCGAGTGAGACCAAATAGCTAAAAACAGGAGAAGCAATGGCTTTGAGGGTGGGATTGGTAGCGCGTTGCCTGAATACGGAACACATCCGGGGCATGGGCAAATATGTCTTTGAAC
>JANMWO010000307.1:0-9303 GCA_031394025.1 Acidobacteriota bacterium | reverse complement strand
TCTTCTGGCATACAAATTTAGGCGTTCAGATCAAATGAGTCATTTCAGTACATCTTCAACCGAAGCCGCTGAAAGAATTTGAGTGCCCCAACGGTCAAGCTGCTGTTGGGTAGCGGTTGTGAGTAACAGTTCCGTTGAAGCAGATATAGAACCAAACTTTTGTTGAAGTTGCATCCGCAGAAGGCGGGCTTGGCCTTCGTTGCGGCCCTGCACCAATCCTTCATCACGGCCTTCACCATGAGCCCGTTGATGGATACGCTGCAACATTACATCGTCTTTAACTTCAAGTGTTGCGCCCATGGGTGCCACCTCCTTCTCAACTATCTCTCCTAAGTTTCTCTTCATTGAGAATATCAAAAGTAGACGCGCCGCGCGCTTTCGTTGCTCTGGATGATCCAGCGCGCGAATTCTCCGCAGAATGTAGTCTAACCGAACTTTGGGTTCCGGTTGGCGACAAAGAATAGACAAGATAACGTCGCCGATGCTGGGACTGGCCCACAATTCTTCAGCATTCAGGTTGCCCAGATCCACAATAGAAAAACGAAATTGCAACGATTCCAAATACAGATTCTCCGCCGTACTAATCGGCTCATTACCCATGTAAAGTACAACCTGGCGTGGGCTGGAATCGTATTTCCTGAAGAGCGCAACATAGTATTCAAGCATTCTCCAGGCAAGAGAAGAATCATTCTGACTCTGAAATTCCATGTGGAAAATGTTTCCATCGTCCAACCTGCAGACATAATCTACGCGTTGAGCGCGGGTTTCAGTTAGTTCAACGTTGAGCCACTCTACGGGGACTCCACCCGCAAGACGTTCCGTCAGACTTGTGCCGACTGACTGAAAGAGCTCCTTCAAGGCAATGTCAAAGTGCATGCAATCAGGGCTTGCTATAAGAGTAGCAGGTAAGGAATGTAACCCAATTGGCGCAAAGCCCGTCCCACCAAAAGTGCGTGCCGTAATCACCTTGTTCTTAACAATATCCTTGGCTCAAGGCCAGCAACTTAGAGACCTATCTACCCAAAGTCCACTACTTCCCGCTGAAGCGCTGGTCATTGGATTTCTGGGAGGTGTGGAACGGTGGAACGACCCGAATCGCGGAATCCGGAAATTAACGATGAAGCTTCGTCAAACTCCGGAAATTCACGCAGAATCTTTAGGAAATTCGCATCTCAACACTGCGTTGCGACTTATCGTAAGAGCCCTTGATACCGATGGGAACCATATGCTTAGTGACCAGGAACGCAGCCAAGCACGCATTATCCTCTACGGTCAAAGCCTTGGCGGTCAAACTACAATTCGTTTGGCCCGGGCGCTGAATAAACGGCGGATTCCTGTTCTTTTGACGGTGCAGGTAGATAGCGTTGGACCGACGGATCACACCATTCCCTCTAACGTCCAAAGCGCCGTAAACTTCTATCAGAGGGAATTGCTTACGGTTCGAGGTCGAACCAATATCCACGCCGCCGATCCACAAAAAACTGTCATCCTGACAAACAAGCAATTCCACTATCCTCCGTTGGTTCCTATCAGTCCGAAGCCCAAAGGCTGGGCTCGCCGTCACTTGGGTGGAGCACACGCCCGCATGGAGGCCGACCCAATACTTTGGGCGGAAGTGGAATCATACATACGTCAGACCCTCGCAAAGAAATAACATAGAGACTAGGACTCGCAAACCATGCTGAATCGTTTATCAATCATTTTTTCACTTACGCTGATCGCATTCGCTCAGGACAAACCTGACAATTCTTACGACTTCACTCTTGTCGGTGATAAGCAATGGATGGATACCAACATTGACGTAAAAGCTGGGGATCTGCTGAAGTTCACCGCAACGGGCAGCATTAAGTACCCCATGCAACCTAACGCCAAAGATATAGGACCGACCGGCGGCACACGCGGTTGGCTGGATATGGTTCGCTCCTACCCTGTCAATGAAGCCAACAAGGGTGCAGTGATCGGCAAGATTGGGACACGCGACACTTCGCGAGGTTTTCAAGTTGGGGATGCCAGAGAACAGCGCGTTAATTTGGATGGCCGCCTGTTTGTTGGCATTAACCAAATGTCCAACGATGCAGCCACCGGTAGCTTTAAGGTTCATGTAGATCGCTATGCTGGCAAAGCCTCCGTAAAAATGGATACGACGACAATCACCCGCTTAACACAAGCTCAGCTCGATTCCATTCCCAAGCGCGTAGTTGATAAAGATGGGAACCCAGGGGACCGAGTGAATTTCATCCTGGTGGCATCGGAACAACAGGTCCGCGACACGTTGCAAAAAGCCGGTTGGGCGAAGGTAGACAAAATTGGGAAGGATGCAGTGTTCCGAGCTTTGCTTTCCAGCTTGTCCAAACAAGCTTACGTCACGTTGCCCATGAGTGAGCTGATGATGTTTGGTCGCGGTCAGGATTATGGCTTTGCCCAAGGCGATCCCCTGAAAGTAGTGGCCAGCCGACACCATTTCCGAATCTGGAAAGCACCTTTTATGGTCGGCACCAGCGCTGTTTGGGTTGGCGCCGGGACGCACGATATTGGGTTTGATCGGGACCAGCGGAACAACAACATTACACATAAAATCGACCCTGATACGGATTTGGAACGCGAATACATCAGTGGGAGCTTCATGGAAAGCGGCTTGGTGACTTTGAAAGATGTTGCCACATTTACTGATCCCGTGAAGATCGCCAAGACAGCTCATGGCGAAGAATTCCATTCCGACGGCAATACCAATGTGCTGTATTTTGCTGCGGACAGTTCCGATTCCTCACGCAGCTTTGGTGACTATTTCTGCAGCGTGTTGCAGAAGAATCCCGATGGTGGCGATTGGGGTACCTGTTCACAATATTTAACCGAAGCCGGAAAGACCGATTTGCCTTTGCCTGTGCTTGCTCCAAATTACCGCGTGCTGATTGTCCCCGGCTTCATGAGCAGTTGTTTCCCTGAAAGTCCTGCGTTTCAGGAAGGGCAGGAAGCTTTGAAGAAGTACGGTTTCAACGTGGCGCTGTACCCTGTGCCCAATAATAAAAGTGAGGATAACGCCAAGGAAATCGCCAATTATTTACGCACGGAAGGGCCCAAAGACACCAAGAAATTCATTCTGGTAGGTTACAGCAAGGGCACCCCCGATCTGCAAGTGATGCTGGCGAAAGAAACCGGTATTCAACAATACGTTGCAGCCTTTGTTAGCGTGGCCGGTGCCAGCGGTGGATCACCTATTGCCGAAACCATTCCAGGGATGGCCGATCAATACATTAAGCAGTATTTCAAAATGAAGAATTGTCAGGGAGAAATTGCTGAAGGGTTCAAGAGCCTGCAACGGGGCGTTCGGCAGGCATTTCTGGGAGCGTATCCCAATCCAATTGTGCCCACTTACTCGGTTGTCGCCGTTTCCGGGAAGGAGAACACTTCAAAGTCACTGATGCAGACCTGGATCATGCTTGCTGGTTACGACACCGTGATTGACGGACAGCTAACCAAGCAAGACGCCATTATCCCCGGCAGCAAATTTTTGGGCACCGCAAAGGGTGATCATTTTGCGGTGGCATTGCCGTTTGATAAGTCTCCTGATAGCAGCATCCGCAGTGGGATGGACAAGACTCGTTTTCCACGGGCAGCATTGTTGGAATCCATGGTGCGCTTCGTGATGGACGATTTGAAGGTGGCTGGGAAGTAGAACGGCCAACTCACTACTTGCAATTATAGTAGACTAAACTAATCGAACTTAGTCTATGAAAACTGTGAACATTCACGAGGCAAAAACCCAACTATCCCGGTTGATTGACCAGGCAACGCAGGGGGAGCCGTTTATTATCGCCAAGGCTGGCAAGCCGCTTGTAAAGGTAACCCAGTTGGATGCTCCGAGTGCTGGGCAAGTGCGTCGGCTAGGTTTTATGCTTGGACAGATCAAGGTTCCGGTCGATTTTGACCGAATAGGTAAAGCTGAGATTGAATCTCTATTTGGTGCCGGGGCGTGAAATTACTGCTTGATACGCATCTTTTATTGTGGGCGGCTGGACAGCCGGAGCACTTGTCAAAACAGGCCCAAACGTTACTAAGTGACCCGCAAAACGAGCTTATGTTCAGTGCCGCCAGTTTGTGGGAAGTGGCGATTAAATCTGGGTTGGGGCGTACAGATTTTCAAGTAGACGCCAGGGTATTACGCCGTGGCTTGTTGGATAACGGTTACAGCGAACTGGCCATCAACAGCGCGCACGCCGTCGCTATACAAGGCCTGCCTTCACTCCATAAAGATCCGTTTGACCGAATTTTGGTTGCGCAATCGATTGTGGAAGGCATTCCCCTGCTGACCACGGATTCGTTGGTTGCGCAGTATGGCGGACCGGTGATGCTGGTTTAGTAAGGCCTGCTGGCCCAGCATTCGTTTTGCCGTCATTCCCACTACAAGCGCTACAATGGTTGCTTGATCAAACGGATCACCGTCCATGGGGCGCGGCAGCATAATCTCAAAAATATAGACGTTTCCATTCCTCGCAATTCTTTGACTGTTGTCACAGGATTGAGCGGATCCGGTAAGTCTTCCTTGGCCTTCGATACCATTTATGCCGAAGGGCAGCGGCGCTATGTCGAAACCCTTTCCCCTTATGCCCGCCAGTTTCTAGATCAGATGGAACGGCCAGAGGTCGACTCCATTGAAGGGCTTTCCCCAGCCATCTCCATTGAACAGAAAACTACCAATCGCAGCCCGCGTTCCACTGTGGGAACCGTAACTGAGATCTACGATTATCTGCGACTCCTCTATTCGGCCATTGGCACGCCCCATTGTCCGCAATGTCAGATTGAGATCCGGCAGCAATCCAGCGAGCAGATTTTGGAACAGGTGCTGGCGCTTAAGCACGATGAACGCATCATGATTCTTGCGCCGTTCGTTCGCGGTCGTAAGGGCGAATACAAAAAGGAAATGGAAAAGTTGCTGCGCCAGGGGTTTGTGCGCGCGCGCATTGATGGGGAACTGCGGTCGCTGGACGAAGACATTCAGTTGGATAAGCGCAAGAACCATACCATTGACGTTGTGGTGGATCGGCTGGTGTTAAAGGCTGGCGTGGAAAAGCGCTTGGAAGCGTCACTGGAAACGGCAACCAAGTTGGCCAACGGACTGGTAATTGTTGCGGTAGTGGATGGCGAGGAAAAGCTGTTTTCGCGGAACCTGGCTTGCCCTAATTGTGGGGAAGGTGTGCCGCAGTTGGAACCCCGCTCGTTCTCTTTTAACAGCCCCTATGGCGCTTGTGCCACCTGCAATGGTCTGGGTAGCCGCTGGTCGTTTGACCCTTCAAAGATTGTGGTTGATCCGGGTAAGCCGCTGTTCGATGGTGGCCTGGGACCGGGTGGAAATTCCGGTACGGTTTGGAATCGTACGGATGAATTCGCACGTCGATTGAAGATTCCCATTACCAAGACTTTTGACCAGTTGAGCAAGGCGCATCAGGAAATGTTGATGGATGGTGGACCTGCATTTCCTGGCATTCTGAAACTTCTCGACAGCTTATATAGAGAATCGTCCGATAGCGAGTTTATGGGCGATTGGGTGATGGGCTACATGTCCCCAATCACTTGCGCCGACTGCCAAGGAAAACGGCTGAAGCCATCCAGCCTGGCCGTGCGTGTGAAGGGAACCACCATCGCCGATTTCACGGGTATGTCTTTATTGCGGGCGCTGGAAGCCGCCAAGCATTGGGATCTGAATGACCGTGAGGGTCAGATTGCGGGCCGCATCAAAGAAGAAATTCAGAACCGGTTAAACTTCCTGCTGGATGTGGGGCTTGATTATTTGAGCCTGGACCGTTCCGCCATTTCACTTTCCGGTGGTGAGGCGCAACGCATTCGGCTGGCAACGCAGATCGGATCTAAGTTACGAGGTGTGTTGTATGTGCTGGATGAACCGTCCATAGGATTGCACCCGCGCGATAACGACAGGTTGCTGAACACTCTATCGCACTTACGAGACTTGGGGAACACCGTGTTAGTTGTTGAGCACGATGAAGAGACCATTGAACGTGCCGATTACGTGGTTGATCTAGGTCCTGGAGCGGGCCGCTTAGGTGGTCACGTGGTTGGCGAAGGCACGCCTGCACAGATCCGCAAGAACAAGAAATCCCTCACCGGGCAGTATCTATCCGGTGCCTTACGTATTGCTGTTCCGACAGTACGGCGCAAAGGAAACGGTAAGAAAATCACGGTGGAAGGTGCCACAGAGCACAACCTTCGAAGTGTGAATGTGGATTTTCCTTTAGGCACTTTGACTGTGGTTACTGGTGTTAGCGGCAGCGGGAAATCGACGCTGGTGAACGACATACTTTACCGCGCGCTGGCGAAGGAAGTATGGGGTTCCAGGGCCGATCCAGGGAAGCACGTTAAGATCACCGGCGTTGGTGAAATTGATAAAGTCATTGAAATTGACCAATCGCCAATTGGGCGGACGCCGCGTTCGAACCCAGCTACTTATACTGGCGTGTTCACTCCCATTCGCGACCTTTTCGCGATGCTGCCGGAATCGCGAGAACGGGGTTACAAGCCGGGACGGTTCAGTTTCAACGTGAAGGGCGGCCGTTGTGAAGCGTGTCAGGGCGATGGGTTGAAGCGCATTGAAATGAATTTTCTTCCCGACGTGTATGTCACCTGTGACGCATGCCGTGGTCGCCGTTACAGTCATGAAACGTTGCAGGCCAAGTACAAAAACAACTCCATTGCCGATGTGCTGGAAGCCACGGTGGAGCAAGCTGCCACCATCCTTGAGAACATTCCCAATATTGAGAACAAGCTGCGCACGTTGGTGGATGTTGGGCTAGGCTACATTCACTTGGGACAATCGTCAACCACGTTGTCTGGTGGGGAAGCGCAGCGAATCAAACTGGCCAAGGAATTGAGCAAGCGGCAAACAGGTCGCACGGTTTACATACTGGATGAACCTACTACAGGCCTGCACTTTGAAGATGTCAAGAAGCTGCTGGAAGTGTTAACCCGGCTGGTGGATTTGGGGAATACGGTGATTGTGATTGAGCATAATCTGGATGTGATCAAGTCGGCGGATTGGATCATTGATTTGGGTCCAGAAGGTGGCGATCGTGGTGGGCATATTATTGCCACGGGCACGCCGGAAGAGGTAGTGAAGATCAAAGAAAGCTTCACCGCACAAGCGCTGGTAAAGGTGTTAAGTCGCAAATGAGCAAGTACAAGCAGAAGCCCATTAGCTTTGAGGGACTGAAGACAATTTCCGTCTTTGCCCGCGGTGGCAAGGTGCGGGTGGAAGATTTTGCGCGCGTCTATGAAAAGGGTGGCGGTGTAAAAGCACTGGTAGATTCCCTGCCCGCGATTCTAGCTGCGGATACGTTTCGCGCTGTGGTAGATCGCATTTTGCAGGCTAAGGCTAAGGGCAAGCCTGTGCTGTGGGGATATGGCGGCCATGTGATCAAATGTGGCATGGCACCAGTGTTGCTGAACTTGGCCAGCCGTGGCTTTGGTCAAGGATTTTCGACCAACGGTTCCGGGTCCATTCACGATTTTGAGATCGGCATTGCTGGTTGGACCAGTGAAGATGTGGAAGCCGTGCTGCCCGATGGCACCTTCGGTTCGGCGGAAGAGACGGGTCGCTGGATGAATGAAGGAATCGTGGAAGGTGTGCGCGATGGCCTGGGTATGGGCGAAGCGCTGGGTCGTAAACTGGAAAGCTGTGCAAAGCCGGAGTTCGCTGAAAAGTGTATTCTGTTGAGTGCTTATCGTGCCAAAATTCCAGTGACGGTGCATGTGGCTGTGGGAACGGACACTCCGCATACGCATCCGGCGGCAGAAGGCGCGTCTATGGGCATGGCAACCTATCAGGATTTCCGATTATTCTGTTCCATGGTGCAAGAGTTGAACGGCGGCGGCGTGTATCTGAACCTGGGTTCGGCGGTGGTGATGCCAGAAGTTTTCCTGAAGGCTGTTTCATCGGTGCGTAACTTAGGTCATGAGTTGAAAAACTTCACTACGGTGAACATGGATTTCCTGCAACATTACAGACCCAAGGCGAACGTAGTGGATCGTCCACATGCTGGCAGCGGCGGCAAGGGATTTTCATTGACTGGGCATCATGAGATTATGATTCCGTTGCTGGCTGCGGCGATTATTGAACAATGCGATTAAAAGATCCATTCTGGGACTATTCGGACTTGGCCATGTTCTTTGGCTTGGTGATCCCATCTCTATTGGTCACTGCCCTGGTTTTCAAATTGTTGCACGGTGCGCCGAAAGCCATAGCGTTGATGGCGGCTCAATCGGCCATGTATCTGGTGTTGTTCGTAGGTCTCTATTTCATATTACGACTCCGCTATGAACAGCCGGTTTGGCAAGGCTTAGGATTTATTTCGTCGCCAGTGGCCCATTGGAAAGCAGCATTGGCTGGCATCACGCTGGCGTTCGGGCTCTCTGCTTTCGGCGTACTCATCCGCACGCCGCAGATGACCGATCCAATGAAAGATCTGTTTGATGGTGAGTGGGCGCTGCTTGTAGTCGGACTGGCGGCAACTACAGTGATGCCTATCTGCGAGGAACTAGCGTTTCGAGGCTTTCTATTGCCCTTAGTAGTGCGGACCTTTGGCTTGTGGCCGGGCTTGCTGCTAACCTCACTCCCATTCGCGTTGCTGCATGGTCCGCAATATGAATGGCATTGGCAGCACATGTTTTTATTGACCTTGGCAGGGGCTGCTTTCGGAATCATGCGGGCTTGGAGTGGCTCCACCATTTCAGCCAGCCTGATGCACGCCGCTTACAACATGACCTTCATGTTGGGATATATTTTCCAGGAAAAGGAATTGACTGGCACATGGTAGAGACAATTCAGTGGACGCCCGCAGGCGTTGTGATGATCGATCAAACGAAGCTGCCGCGTGAAACGGTGTTTGTAACTTGCCGCAATTACACCGAAGTGGCCGAAGCCATTCGATCCATGATCATTCGTGGTGCCCCGGCCATTGGCGTCGCAGCGGCGATGGGTGTGGCTATTGGTGTGGAGCAGGCTAGCGAGGCGAACCTGGATGCGGAAGTCGCCGTGATCTGCGACACGCTTGCCGGGACTCGTCCTACGGCCGTGAATCTGTTCTGGGCCATTGACCGGATGAAGCGACTCTACCAAAGCTTGCGCGGTAAACCAATTGCGGAAATTCGAGCGGCTTTGATTGAAGAAGCGCAGGTTGTGTATCGCGAAGACATTGCCATCTGTAAGAAAATTGGGGCGCACGGTGCAGCGTTGGTTCCTGATGGAAAAACGGTTCTGACCCACTGCAATGCCGGAGCACTGGCAACCGCTGGCTA
>JANMWO010000292.1:0-1922 GCA_031394025.1 Acidobacteriota bacterium | reverse complement strand
GACTTCGACGCCCATCGATTTGCAAGCACCAATCACTTGGCTCACAGCGCCTTCCATATCGAAACTGTTGAGGTCAGGCATCTTGATCTTAGCGATGTCTTCCACCTGTTTCATTGTGATCTTCCCCACCTTGTTCTTGTTCGGTTCAGCTGAACCCTTGGCCAAATTTACGGCACGCTTCACTAGAATCGCCACTGGTGGGGTCTTCGTAATGAAGGTAAAAGAACGGTCGGAGAAAATGGTGATGACCACCGGGATAATCAGCCCTTCCTGATCTTTTCCGGAAGTCTTGGCGTTATACGCCTTGCAGAATTCCATGATGTTTACGCCCTGGGGACCAAGAGCGGTGCCCACTGGAGGCGCTGGCGTGGCTTTGCCCGCCGGGATTTGCAATTTTACTTGCCCTGTAACTTTCTTTGCCATTTTCTAGTAACTCACTATTTCCAAAAACTCAGACAATCTTTTCTACTTGCTCGAAGTCTAATTCCACCGGAGTGGAACGACCAAAAATCGTAACCATAACCCGCAATGTATTGCGTTCTGGATTAATTTCATCCACCTTGCCAGAGAAGTTCGTAAACGGACCTTCCGTAATGCGAACTGTTTCCCCGCGCTCGAATATCATCTTCGGCTTGGGCCGTTCCGCAGCGTTCGCCTGCCGATACAGAATGGAGTTTACTTCGTCTGCCGTCAGCGGCACAGGATTGTTGCCACCTCCGACAAACCCTGTAACCCTGGGAGTGTTCTTGATGGCGTGCCACAAAGAATCGTCCATTTCCATTTCAATGAGGACATAACCAGGGTAAAGCATACGCTTGCTGGTCACTTTCTTGCCGTTTCGCAACTCGAAAACTTCTTCGGTAGGAATCAGAATCTGACCAATGCGCGACAAATATCCGAAAGCGTCAGCATGGACCCGAATCGATTCGGCTACTTTGTTTTCAAAGCCCGAATAGGAATGGATAATGTACCAATTCTTGTTGGTTGCGGGATCCAAGGGAAGTACGGGTCCGGCAGCAGCAGGATCTTCAACCGGAACCTCAGTTTGTTCAACGGCGGGAGCAACAGCAGCATCACCCATGGCTTCTTCAGCCACGGCGTGTTCACCCACGGCTTCATGAGTCACATCTTCATGACCCATAGGTTCAAGGTGTTGTTCTGGCGCTACTTCCAAGTCCGGAGTTTCTTGTTCAGACATCCGCGGTTCCTTTCAAATCAATAGACATGCCAAGCTTAGTGCTTGGCAAACGTCTCAAAAATCTTGGTAATGAATCTGCCGATGAGAAAATCGACGACGGCAAAGTAGAGGGCAAAGGCGAACACACTGGCAATCACAACGCCGGTTGTTGCGCGAACCTGTTCCCAGGAAGGCCAACTGACGCGGCGCATTTCCAGCTTCAGTTCGCTGTAGTATTCCTTAATCCGAGCAGGCCACGTAGCTATGCCACTTGGTTCAGGCGTTAATTCCATCGATTTGGCGTCCATTTGTTCCTTAAAACTGGCAGGGGCAGAGGGACTCGAACCCCCAAAGGCGGTTTTGGAGACCGCAGGTTTACCATTAGCCTATGCCCCTTCTTATGTCAGGACGCCTTCCCGGGGTCAGGGAAGGCGTCACTGTGACTCATCAATATTATTGTACTACGACTTAGGCCGTGATGATCTCAGAAACAGTTCCAGCGCCAACCGTTCGGCCACCTTCGCGAATGGCGAAGCGCAAACCTTTATCCATGGCAACCGGTGTAATCAGTTCAATCACCATCTGCACGTTATCGCCCGGCATCACCATTTCGGTTCCTTCCGGCAGGTGCGCCACTCCAGTCACGTCCGTGGTACGGAAGTAAAACTGAGGACGATACCCGTTGAAGAACGGCGTGTGACGTCCGCCCTCTTCTTTCGACAACACATAAACTTCTGCTTTGAAC